>JAJFMB010000237.1 GCA_021772355.1 Chlamydiota bacterium
AATCTAGCATTGCTAAATCCGCGAATTGGCAATTTCATAAAAAGACGAAACTGTCCACCTTCATAACCTAAACGGCGACGATATCCCGCTCTAGATCCAGCACCTTTTTCGCCCCGTCCAGAAGTTTTACCCATTCCAGAACCAGCTCCACGTCCAACGCGTTTTCTTCTTTTATGTTCCCGTAGGGTATTTTCCAAAGAGTGTAGATTAATCATGCAACACCTCTTAATTCTCTTATTTGTTCTTTTGTGCGAAGTTCTTCTAAGGCTTTAAATGTGGCCTTTACCTGGTTCAAAGGATTGCTCGCGCCTAAATTCTTCGCCATCACATCCTTAATTCCAGCCATTTCTAAAATAGCTCTAACTTTTGATCCTGCAACAACACCCGTTCCTTCAGGAGCAGGTTTTAGCAGAACAGTGGCACCATCCCAACTTACAAGAACTTCGTGAGGAATAGTAGTTTTATCCATCGGATAGGACTTCATGCTCTTACGAGCCGACTCACCACCCTTGCGAATTGCGTCAGTCAGTTCATTGGCTTTTGCAAAACCATAACCAACACGACCCTTTCCATCACCAACTAATATCAAAGCTGAGAAACTGAATTTGCGTCCGCCCTTTACAACCTTAGAACAGCGGTTGATATAAAGAACCTTTTCGTTGAGGTCGCTCTTTTCTTTATCTTTTTTCTGTGAATCACTAAATTTTGCCATTCGACACTTCCTACATCTATTTAAATCTTTAAGCCTGCTTCTCTAGCACCATCAGCAAGTTCTGCAAGAACACCATGATACTTAAATTGACCACGATCGAACACGACTTCCTTGATATTTTTTTCCTTGGCAATTTCTGCAATACGTTTCCCAAGCATCCGTGCAGACGCTTTATTTTTCCGTCCAAATTCGCCGGACTTAAACTCTTTGCAACATGTTGTTAAAGAACCCAATGTACTGCCATTAACATCATCAATGAGCTGAACATAAATATGGCTATTACTTTTAATAGCACACATTCTCGGTCTGTCAGCTGTACCATTGATTTTTTTTCTAGTTCTTAACGCTCTACTTTTTCGGATGCGTCTTTTTTCTACTTGAGTTTTATTCATATCCTTACCTTATCGCTTTACTTCTTAGACGCAGATTTACCAGCTTTGCGTCGTACATATTCATCCTGATATCTGATACCTTTACCTTGGTAAGGCTCAGGAGGACGAAGAGAACGAATGCTAGCTGCAAACTGACCAACCTCTTGCTTGTCAATTCCTGAAATAACAATAAGAGTATTTTTTTCTACTTTAACTTCAATTCCAGCAGGGACAGGTATGCTTGAAGGATGAGATAGACCAATTTGCAAATCTAGTTCATTACCTTTTACTGCTGCACGGTAACCAACTCCAATCATTTGCAATTTTTTCTCGTAACCTTTCGTAGTTCCTTCGACCATATTGCTAATTAGCGATCGATACAAACCATGAAATTGGCTACTTTTTTGGTATTCGTCCTTTAAGTGGACTTCGATGCTATCTTCTTTAACTTCAACTTCTATTTGAGGACCCATTTGTTTCTTTAGTAATCCTTTAGGTCCCTTAACTGAAACCTCAAGATCACTAACTTTAACCTCTACACCCTTGGGAAGTGGAATTGATGCTTTACCTTTTCTCGACATATTGAATTTCTCCTAGGTTACTCGTTTACCATACGAAGCAGAGTAACTCTCCTCCAATTTTACGTTTTTGAGCCTCATGTCCATCCAGTACTCCTTCAGAAGTGGATAGAATTGATAAACCCATCCCTCCATAAAATTTAGGAATATCGTGATGTCCAACATAACGTCTCCAGCCTGGCTTAGATACACGTTTTATACCCTGAATAGCAGGTTGTCTTCCTTGCCCAAATTTCAAGAAAACACGAATTGTGCCACGACTATCATTTTCCTTTTTTACGAGGTAGTTTTCTATAAATCCTTGCTCTTTCAAAATCTTTGCAATGCCTTGACGCATTTTGCTCCAATCACATTCAATATAACGATGCTGTGCTTTTACTCCGTTTCGGATTCTCGTCAAAAAGTCAGCGATTTGATCTAATACCATGTTTTCTACTCCTAACTTATGCCGCTACCGTAACAGGCAGATTTTTAAAGGGTAGTCCGAGCAATCTTAGTAACTCGACACATTCCTCATCGTTTGTTGCTGAGGTCACAAATGTTATGTGCATCCCTTGTGAACGCTTGACCTCATCTAAATTTAGTTCTGGAAAAATTTGGTGATCAGTGATACCTAACGTGTAATTTCCTCTTCCATCACCCTTTACTTCAAAGCCTCTAAAGTCACTAATACGTGGGCAGACAATATTGAAAAATCTTTCCATAAAATCATACATACGAGCTCCGCGAAGAGTTACTTTAACTCCAATCGCTTGCCCTTCTCTTAATTTAAAGTTCGAAATCGACTTCTTTGCTTTTGTCATTATCGGCTTTTGTCCAGAAATCGCAGTGATCTCTTTAACACAATCTTGAATAATATTTTTATCCTTAATCGCTTCAGCAACACCCATATTCAAGACGATCTTCTTAACAGAAGGAATCATCATTGCATTAGTGTACTTATACTTATCAGAAAGAGCTTTTTTGATTTTATCCAAGTACTTTTGTTTTAATTTAGACATTTTTTTTGCTACCTTCTTCCTTATAGACTACGGTATTTAACTTCTTTACCATTATCTACATAATACAATTCTTTACTGTCACTATCGACCAGTTTAACTTTTAACTTCACAGGTTTATCTTCAATACATAAACGTAGATTTGAAATATGAACAGGTCTCTCAAGTTCAACTACCCCACCTTGAGGATTAGCTTCACTTTTTTTCACATGTTTTTTTCGAACATTTAAACCTTGAACGAGAATCCTATCACCTTTTCTAGAAAGTATTGTTCCAGTTTGGCCCTTTTCATTGCCGGCGATTGCAATCACAGTATCGCCTTTCTTAAGGAGTGATTTGGATTTTTTAGTGTTCTTTTTTGTTTTCATTATATTCCTCAAATAACTTCAGGCGCCAAAGAGGCAATTTTCAAAAATTCTCTATCTCTAAGCTCACGAGCGACTGTACCAAAAATACGAGTTCCACGTGGATTTCCTTTATCATCAATTAGAACACAACTATTGGTATCGAATCTTAGTTTTGTTCCATCTTTTCGCTTTATATATGCGCTCGTTCTCACTACAACTGCTTTTACAATATCGCCTTTCTTGATATTGCGATTAGGTTCCGCATCTTGAACTGAGCATACAATGATATCGCCGACATGCGCATAACGCCTCTTCGATCCGCCTAAAACCTTGAAACATTTTACACGTTTTGCGCCCGAATTGTCTGCAACATTAAGCTGTGTTTCTTGTTTAATCATACATTACTCCGCTATTACTCTTGCGCTATGCCTTCAATTTTTGTTTGCTCTGAAACAACACGCCATCTTTTTAACTTTGAATAAGGCTTAGATTCTTCAATTTGAACCTTGGTCCCTAAATCAAGTGTTTCTCCCTCATGATGAGCATAATATTTCTTTCTATTCTTAATGACTTTTCCATACTTCGGATGGCGCATTGTATTTTCAACATTAACAACAACTGTCTTATTCATTTTGTTACCAATGACAGATCCAATCTTTGTCTTACGCATCCCTTTTTGATTACTACTCATTCATAACCCCTAACTAACTTTTTGTTTTTCGCGTAAAACAGTATTAATTTTTGCAATATTTCTACGTTTTTCACGAATTAAATGCGGTTTATCTAACTTCTTCGATATTTTTAATTCATTAAACAAATCAAAAAGGTCTTTTGTCAGATTAACTTTTGCTAACTCTAATTCCTCAGAGGACTGATCTCTATAATCTTTAGCCTTCATTAATGTACCTCATACTTGCTCTACTCGCTCTACAAAGCGGGTTTTAAGTCCCAGTTTTGCAGCAGCTCTTCTTAATGCATTCTGTGCGTCATCTTTTGATACATTCGAAACCTCGAAGAGAATTCGTCCTGGTCTAACTACTGAGACCCAATGATCGACACCACCCTTACCTTTACCCATACGTACTTCCGCAGGTTTTTTGGTAATTGGCTTATCTGGAAAAATTCTAATCCAGACTTTTCCTCTACGTTGAAAGTAGCGATTTATCGCAACGCGACATGCTTCAATCTGTTGAGATGTTATCCATCCGCGTTCTAAAACTTGAATTCCGAATTCTCCGAACTCAACGAATGCTCCACCTTTAGTATTTCCTGCAAAATGCCCTTTTTGCATTTTGCGATGCTTGGTTCGCTTAGGCAATAATGACATGGTTTAAGCGACCTCCTTTTTCATGTGAATATCTTCACCACGATTAATCCAAACTTTGACACCCAAACTACCGTAAGTAGTCTCAGCTCTTCCATTGGCATAATCAATATCAGCTCTTAGGGTATGTAGAGGAATGCTTCCTTCTTTATACCATTCACTTCGTGCAATTTCTGCACCACCAAGACGGCCCGAAACCTGAATTTTAATGCCTACAGCACCTGCATCCATTGATGCTTGAAGTGCCTTTTTCATTGCTCTTCTAAACGGTATTCTACGCTCTAACTGCTTTGCAATCCCATCGGCTACAATTTGCGCATCTAGGTCAGGGCGTTTAATTTCTTCAACTTCAATCCAGACTTCTTTACCTGTAAGAAGAGACATCTCCTTTTTCAAAAGATCAATCTCAGTTCCCTTTTTACCAATCACAAGACCTGGTCTTGCTGTGCATATCGTCACTTCAATTTTTTCACTCATGCGACGAATGCGGATTTTTGAGGTCCCTTGACAAATTGATTTTTTTAAGAGAGCTGCGCGAATCTTATGATCTTCTACGAGCATATTGCCAAATTCTTGCTTGTTGGCAAACCATCTTGACCGCCAATTTTTCTTACGTATAAGTCGGAATCCTATTGGATTAGTTTTTTGTCCCATTCATAAACTCCTTATGCTTCCCCGACAACCACTGTAAAGTGACTGGTACGTTTCATAATGGGGTGACGTCCACCACGATTGCGCGGCTTTGCTCTTTTTAATGTTGGTCCTTCATCAATTCTTACTTCTATGACACGCATATCTTCACGACGCATATCTTTCTCATTCTCACCATTTGCTACTGCGCTATCGAGAGTCTTTTTTAACAAACGACCCCCCTTCAATTGACTATAATCAAGTTGTATCGAAGCCTCTGATACTGTCAAACCACGGATCAAGCCAGCCGCTAAACGCGCTTTTCTTGGACTAATTCGAACATATTTTGTTATGGCCTTAGCACGATTCATTTTTCTTTAACCTCAATTTACTTCTTTACTGGGTGCCCTTTAAAGGTTCTCGTTGGAGAAAACTCTCCTAAACGATGACCAACCATATTTTCTGACACAAAAACAGTGATAAACTTCTTTCCGTTATGAACTTCAAACGTATGTCCAATCATTTCAGGAAGAATCATTGATCTTCTCGACCAAGTCTTTATCGTATTTTTAGCGCCCTCTTGATTCTGCTTTTCGATCTTCTTAAGTAGATGATGATCGACAAAAGGACCTTTTTTTAACGATCTTGCCATGTCTATTTCCTTCGATCTTTAACAATGTGTTTCTTAGACTTCTTAAGCGATCTTGTGCGAAGTCCACGAGTAAATTTCGCCCAAGGAGTTTGAGGGATATTTCCCTTATTTTTACCTTCACCACCACCATGAGGGTGATCAACAGGGTTCATCGCAGTACCTCTAACGGTAG
>JAJFMB010000238.1 GCA_021772355.1 Chlamydiota bacterium
TGCCATCTAGCTGTTTAAGGGGTACGTCTACCGCTGGATGCACAGCGGACAGAGACTGTAAATGACGCGACTTGTTCTGACCAATGTCGGTGTGATTAGGAACTTGCAATTGAGAAAAGATAATTACTGCATATTCATCTAGCCCATCAAGATATTATATATTTTTTTACTTAAAACGTTGCACGATATGGGCGAATCTTCTTAACTACAATCCTGTAGGTACACCTTAATTTTTGTTTCGAATGCTGCAAAAAACCACCAATAATATTTTGGAAATGATGGATGATCAATTCACTTGCCTTAAATCTTATTGCAGACGTTATGGATTGGGAAAATGATACCGCAACACGTGAATATGCGTGGTTACAACTGATGTCCGCAGTAAAATATGATGGTTACTCAGATTTTCGTGCTGGCGTTCGTTTTCTTGAGAGTTTGGTTACTTGGCTCAAACAATTCGAACCGGATGACAGAGAAGTTGCATATGCACTGGTTAAACGGAGGTTGGTATATATTTCTTCTTCCGAGATGCAGCGAGTTATAGAGAATTTTGTCCCTGAAATTGTGACGCCGTATCTGAGAAAAGTGGTAGCAGCGGAACTTAACATCGCGCCATACATGGTTTGGGGAAGTCAAAAAGGAGCAAAGACGTTCAGCAGTCGTTTACGAAAATGTCTTTTTATTGGCTTGAGTGATGGTAGCCGCATTGATGTGCTGCGCCGTGCAAATGCTGGTTCACTGTCACAAGAGCAGATACTTCCAATGATGAATATTGATCCTGAAAAATGGAAAGGCTTGTCAAAAGACATTCGGAAGGAGGAGGGAAAGGATGCTCGTTTCGAGGATGTTTTTTTGATTGACGATTTCACTGCCTCTGGAACTACATTCATTCGTATGGTTGATAACGAATGGAAAGGAAAATTAGCGAAGTTTGAGAAAATGGTGAAAGACGCAAAAGACTCCGTTGGAGAATCTCTTCCGATCGCAGATGATTATAATCTTCACATTCATCATTATGTTTCGACATTTCAAGCCCGAAAAACACTGCTGGAGCGAGTAAATGACGCGGAACAGAATTGGAGCGATAAGACATTTAAGTCTGCCGTAATCACAGAGGGTACATTACTTCCAAATACATTAAAAATAGGTTCCATAAACCCAAATACATCCGAGATGGTTGCTGGAGATCTTGATGACGGCCCCATTTTAGAACTGTGCAAAAAATACTATGATCATGGTCTCTTTCAGCGATTAGAAATACATTGCAGGGAAGTTGGTCAAGATACTATGCAATATGGTTATGCAAACTGTGCTCTTCCTCTAGTTCTCGAACACAATACTCCAAACAATGCGCTCTCATTACTTTGGGCCGAAACAGATAATGCAAATGGGCATAACATGAGGCCATTATTCCATAGACGCGATAGGCACGGTTGATTTAATGGCAAATCCATTTCTACGTAGAGCGACGGAATATGTTCGAGACGACACCTCATTTCTTGCGATCGTTAGTCCCGCTCCGCTTACAACTTTTCTCGCAAAAAATGAGCATAAAGACGAAATATTTGAATTCCCCGTTCGTATAATTGGTACACCAGGAAGCGGGAAGACAATGCTTGCAACGTTGGCAGAATTCAAAATGGTCGAGGCTATTCTAAGAGATCCAACTAACGCTACAAACCGAGATTTAGCGGCCGCGTTGGCAGATGCGGGGTTTCTTGACAATGGAAAACCAAAGGTTGCTGCAGTAAGAGTGCCTATGGAGTCTGAATATCGTGATTTTTGGGAATTACCGTATGATGCATCGGTGAAAGCTAAATTGGTTTTTTGGCTGGTTCAGGCGCGCGCCATACTTGGCCTAATTCGTAATCTTACAGCGAATAAAACGCGGACAATTGATGAGATACGGTTTATCCCGCGCGCCGCATATGAGGCACACCTAGAGCAAATTGGTGGATTAACTGGATCTGGCATTCAAAGTCGAGCACTAGATGTTCAAAAAGCAATTTATTCTGTAGGTGCAGGATTGCGACCACCTAAGCTTGTGGCTCTGCCTAAAGACGCGACGGCTCCATACGCACCTTTTGATGCGATAAAACGTATTGAGATCGATTGGTATGGTGAAACCCTCTCATTGAATCCTCTCGTGATGCTTGATGATGTACATGCGCTCCATCATGAACAACTCAAAATGATGTTCAAAACGCTCTCTCATCGAGAGATGAAATTTGGCAGATGGATGATGATGCGTTTGGACGCTCTCAGCCCAGACGCAGTTTTGCAAAAACCTGGCACACATGACACTCATGATAGATCGAAAACTCGTGATTTTATAGATATAAAAATGCAAGGTCATTCTAAGAAAGTGACAGAACGGCGCCAATTTAGGACAATGGCTGTGGATATGGCTGATCGATACCTGCCAAGTGTATTGGCGTTAAAAAACCGAAATGCTACCAGCTTTGCCAGACTTTTATCGGGAGAGGCACCACAGCTATCTTCGGCAAAACTAAAAGAGCTAGAAGTATTGGCAACGCGAGATCAGGAAAAGCTTAATATTAGCTATTCCCGAAAATCTGAGATTGATAAATTAATTAGAAACTATCTCAAAAATGCCAAATCATATGATCGCGCTGAGGAAGTTACTCTCCAAATGTCTCGGATTTTGATGAACCGCTATTCGATTAGAAGGTCTAAATTAACTCCTGACTTGTTCGAAGAAACAGATCCTGATGTAAAAGTACCACTCAAAGCAGATTCTGATGTTGCCGAGGGAGCGCGCGTCCAACTCAATCATCAATTTGAACGTCCACTGCATTTTGGCATTAATGATCTCTGCGACATGAGTAATGAAAATGCGGAAATCTTTCTACAATATGCAGGAGCTTTGGTCGCAAGTATTGAGACTAGAGCAATCAGAAATCAAGACCTAACGATCAATGCAAAAACGCAGGAAAAAATACTCTTTGAGAAAGCGCAGTCAATTATGAATGGGTGGGCGTTTCCACATGCTGCTAGCGTGCGCTCTATGGTCGATAAAATTGGAATTGAATGCATTCAAAAATCCCTCCTCCCCAATGCCCCTCTAGGCTACGGTGCAAACGCAATTGCTATACCAGAATCTGAGATGCCTGATCTTGCCGGAGAAGACAACGCCAGCATCGTTTTAAAGCAAGCAATCGCAAATGGCGCTGTTAATATTGAACGAAATTATGGTCAAGGTGGCAAACTGTGGTGCTTGATCGAGCTCACGGGCACCGTGAACGTAGTCCATCGTTTAACCTTTAAACGTGGTGGTTTTTTGGAAAAAAATTTGGACTACCTTCGTGAGATAACGGTCTAATATGCGTAATCATTGGGCTAATTCCATTACCAATTTTGACGAAGAAGTAGAGGCCTTTGTTAAAGATTATTTCGTTGACCAAAAGAAAAAATGTTTACTGGTTGCCGCTGCAGGGTTTGATCCGAGATCAATACGAATTGCAAGTATGTTGGCAGATGTCATGAATGATAGACTTACTGCACTGTTTATCCGGGAAGAACGCGCTTCGCCAGACACTAATTTAGTTGAGAAAGCCGAAAAAAATGCGGCAAAACTTTCAAAAATAATACCAAAATCTAGTTTCCTTGACGTTAATATTTTTGCCGAAGATGGTGCGCCTATTGGTGGATCACAGATAGTCTCGTTGCTTGGTGATGATCCATTCGATGAAGATATAACTGACGTTATTCTTGATCTGAGTGCCCTTTCAATCGGTGTTGGCTTCCCTGCCGCAAAATTACTTTTGATTGAGTGTGAAAAGAAGGTTGATTGTTCTTTTCATCTTATGATTGTTTCAAACCCAGAATTAGATGACAATATATCGGTTGTGCCTTATGACCATCCAACACCGGTGAAAGGGTTTTCTGGCCAGTCAATAGGCTACAGTACGATCGATCCTGCGTGCATGTGGATTCCTCAGCTTGCACGTGGAAGAAAGCGCTCGCTTACAAAAATTCGCCTTTCGATTGGTGAATGTTATAAAATTTGTCCGATATTGCCATTTCCTGCCAGAAACCCCCGTCGTTCTGACGATTTGTTGTCTGAATACGAGAGCGAGTTAGTAAATGACTGGGAGGTCGATCCAAGAGATATAGTGTACGTATCGGAAAAAAACCCACTTGATAGTTATCGTGTACTTTCAACTCTCAAAAAACGATTTGATCAAACTGTCAAAGGGACCTACGAACCGCATATGATATTGTCACCTACTGGTAGTAAAGTAATGGCTGCCGGCGCACTTATGGCGGCAATCGAACATGATGTTACAGTTCAATACATTGAAACAGAGGAGTATCATTTCGATCTGGAAGTAGATTTTGGGCACCAACAATCAGACATGATTGTTCATGTATTTCTATCAGGCCCCGCATACGTCGACTATACCACTCCACTCGAAATTTCAGCCGAGTCAAAAAAGACATGACACAAATATTTAGTACTAAACTTGACAATCTTATTGGGACAATTGAGCTACTGGAAATATTTGATACCGATGGTATTAGTTCCGCATTGTCAATGGGAAGGGGTCGATACGCGATTGCTATTGGATCAGGCGGATCAGCCGTATCGGCGGAATATTTTGCGTGTGTACGCGAAACACTTGGATTGGGTCCGACATTGGTGCAAACGCCGATGGAACTTGTCTTCAGTTCATTAGATCTAATGAAGACAGACGTTTGGTTATTTAGTGCCGGTTCTAGCAATAGTGATATTATGGCAGCCTTGTGTGCTGCTGCAGACCGTGGCGCAAAATCAATCCATTTAGTAACACGCAGTTCAGAAGGAGCGGTAGTCAAGGCAGCATTAGTGGTTAATGGCAAAATCCACATTGTTCCAGTACTGGAACACAAAGACGGATATCTTGCGACTCATTCTTTGGTTTCTACTGTGGGCGCATTACTTTTAGCGGGAGACAATTTGGCTGATCATCCCATTGGTTCAGCAGTCTTAGTTAGTAGATTGTTAGACCACATGAGCAATGTCGTGAGTTCGAAGGCACGAATAAAAAACCGCGCTACATTTGCCTCGCTCAAGAGAACCGATACCTTGATGATCGTCGCGGACCCACAATTGCGATCCGTATCGAACCTCTTGGAAACTTCGTTGTGGGAAGCATCGATCTGTACAGTTCAGGCGACTGATTTTCGAAATTTCGCACATGGCAGACATAGTTGGTTGCATCTTCGTGGCAAGGATACCGTCTTATTAGCGTTGACCGGTGTTGAGAGTCAGGCAATCTGGCATGCAATGGATGGACGTATTCCTGATGAAGTACGGAAGATTGCAGTTGATTTTGCGGGTTGTGGTCGATTGGATAATGCTCTTGGCGTAATAGAATGCCTGGCAATTATCGAAGCAATGGGAGCTTCTGTTGGCATTGACCCGGGAAAGCCAGGGATCGCTGAATTCGGTCGTGAGATTTATCAAGATGACACTCTCAGGCAGGGTGCCGAGCGGTTGCGTCCAGCTATAAGCCACAAAAGGGCTGCTATGCGTCGCGACGATACCCAAGATGGCTTGTCGGAACTCACAGAGGTTGAAAATACCCGCCGTGCAAGGCTAGCCAAGGCTGAATTTGCCGGTATCGTGTTAGATTACGACGGCACTATCGTTGATACAAACGAGCGCTACGAGTTGCCTCGGTCCGAAATTGTTCAAGAGCTAAAACGTCTTTTGCGTGATGGTATTGCCATAGGGATTGCAACTGGAAGAGGTGGATCAGTTGGAACTGATTTAAGAAAGTGTATTCCCCATTGTTTTCAGCATGATGTATTGGTCGGCTACTATAATGGAGGTTATTTACAACCCCTTGACGTAGACATTGAATGTTATCCACCCGAAAAACCCCCATCACTTTCTGCCACCGCAGATTGGTTGCGGTCGCATACGGATATTCTCGTTTGTAAGAAATTCCGTGAAGGAAGAATGCAAATCACTTTGCAGATAACTGACTTGAAACATCCGGAGCAATTTTTGAATGCGATGTCAGAATGCGAAGAAATCAATCAGAACAACGTAAAGGTCATTCGCTCTGGACATAGTTTCGATATTGTTCCGATTACAAGCAGAAAGCAGAATGTAACAAACGAAATTCACAAGAAATTCAAGGGATCTGGTGAAGTTCTTTGCATTGGTGATAGCGGATCCAATAAAGGAAATGATTTCAATTTATTAGACCATCCATTTGGGATAAGTGTTGATCAAGTTTGCGGCAATGCTGATGGTTGCTGGTCTCTATTTGGAAAAATGACCACTGGTCCAGACGCACTTTTGAGGATACTATGTGCGTTAAAGCCGTCGTTATCGGGAAAGTTTTGGTTAGATATCGCTGCTCTATCGCAGATAAACAAGAGTGAGATAGAAAATTGAAACAGCAATCTAAAAAACGAGAACTCAGTCGCTCCATCGAGGTCGCTGGTACTGGGTTTACTGTGTTAGATCGCGTTTTTGCTGACGGTGATCTAGCCGGCGAAACGCTTGGAGGAACTTGCGGCAACGTTCTTATTTCCCTGGCATTACTACAACGCAATGTAACACCTCTACTGGCACTGGGAGATGATGACGAGGGTGAACGTCTTGTCGTAGAGTTTTTGGAAGCTGGCGCATCAATCGAACATATTCACCTTCGCAAAGATCATAAGTCACCAGTCCTCATTCAAATACTTGATACGCGACAAAGTCGACATGAATTTAGCTTTATCTGCCCGGAATTGAACGTCTCTCTGCCTCGATATCACTCAATTAATGAAAGTGAACTTACACCTGCAATCTCAATGCTTGCTACGTGCGAAATATTTTATGCGGATCGTTTGTCTGTTAGTATTCTGGAGGCAATGAGAACAGCTTGGTCAGCTGGTGCTATTATCTTTTTTGAGCCATCAGAAATTGAAGATGACAATTTATATCTGGAAGCCCTCAGTATGGTGTCTATCCTAAAATACTCAGCAGATCGTCTAGGAGATGTTGAAGGCCACGAGCACTATAAGAATGTTAAGATAGTAACTCATGGGTCTGCTGGTTTAGAGATTTCAGATAGTTTTTCGCGTGTATGGTGTGAGGCGGTGCGGGCATCTTCAGTAATTGATACATGCGGTTCCGGCGATATGGTGAGTGTTGGATTGATAGATTGGTTGCTTGCAGAAGACCTAGACATGTCATCTTTGGAACTTGATAGCTTGATCGACGGTGTTGTCGCTGGGCAGCATCTTGCCGCTGAGAACTGTGCTTATACCGGTGCACGAGGCATTTTTGCTAAACGTGGTTCTCATTTCGCAAAAGAAATTCTTCATGGAAGTTGGAGTTGCAGCTGATATCAATTTACATTTATGCAGCCTTTACCGACACAGCTTCCTCATCACACTTGTCATTGGATTGGAGTTCTGATCTTAAATCCATAAGCATTACTCCCAACGTATTCTGACCGACCCCCTTTACTTCTCCCCATAATCGATTGACTGCATTATCTACGGTAGCAGTTTCGACAAGACGAGCGTCACCCGTAGACAACAGCAATTCCTTCAAATCTTCATGCTGTGTAAATTTCGCGTGCAGAATAGCCCTCATTCGTTCGAACTTTAATTTTGACCACCCTGGCGCAACATCCCAGTAATAGAGGCCGTGTGCCGCCATTGCTAACAAGGAAGGTGACGGGGCTTCCATTAACCATTTTTTTACAGATTCTTTTCTGGCCTTGCCAGCCTGATAGGCATGTTCACTGGTTTGGTATATTTCACCTTCAAAAACAATCTCGCGCCGATACAGATTGCTGAATGCCCCGAATGGCTTTTTATTTGCTCGGTAAAATTGGACATCGTCCATGAAAAATCCCCTTCAGGCAGGTTGTAACTGACTTCCGATTCTGAGTGAAATCCACAAACAATAAGTTAAGATTCTGCAGGTTTTTATATTTATAGATTCGCAAGCGGTCTAATTTAAGTGCCGCAGGATAACCGATGTTGTTGGTAACGCTACCTTTCATGCAAAATTTCCGAACTCATAGACAAAGTGTGTTGCAGCAATCAGTTAAATTCCTCTCGATGTTATCGAATTCGGTTAAATCTCGGAAAGGCAGTTAAGGGCTGTAAGTGCGGAAACATAATGTCAAGTTGATCGCCGACAGTAGAAATCACCTTCCAACCAAGAGTTTGGCCATTTCATCCACATATCAAAAAAACCTTTCTGGATGCTCCTTTCTCACATTTGATTAAACTTCCCCACCTTTGTCTTCATGGATCAAATTGGAATAGAAGCCATTGATATAATTTAATATTTATCGCGATCTGTCGTCGATGTTCACCCCTTAAATCGACAGCAGAATTATGACGCCTAGCAAACTTCTATATGGACAGATTGTACTCACCTTCACCATTGTCATTGGTGCAGTCTGGGGAGCGACACAATGGGCGGCCCATATGCTGGGTTACCAGCCGCGTCTTGGGCCAGCATGGTTCGAGATTGCTGATTATCCGGTTTACATTCCATGGCGGTTGTTTGAGTGGTGGTATGCGTATGAAGCTTATGCGCCCGCTATTTTCAATCAGGCAGGTGCAATTGCAGCGGGTGGTGGTGTTCTTGGTGTCGTCGTCGCGATTGTAGGGTCACTTTGGCGGGCGCGGCAGAACCAACTGGTTACGACCTATGGTTCATCTCGCTGGACAACAAATTCGGAACTCGCTCAATCCGGTCTGTTTGATCCCAAAGGCATTTTTCTTGGCAGACTGAAAGACCGCTATATTCGCCATGATGGGCCGGAGCATATTATGTGCTTTGCGCCAACGCGTTCGGGCAAAGGTGTTGGCCTTGTCATTCCTACATTGTTGTCATGGCCCCATTCCGCGGTAATCCATGACATTAAGGGAGAGAACTGGCAATTGACTGCCGGGTGGCGCGCAAAGTTCTCCCATTGCCTGTTGTTTAATCCAACCGATCCGGAAAGCGTCAAATACAATCCATTGCTGGAAGTTCGCAAAGGCCGGTTTGAAGTACGCGATGTCCAGAATATTGCAGATATTCTGGTTGACCCGGAAGGCGCATTGGAACGGCGGAACCATTGGGAAAAGACTAGTCATTCTCTACTCGTTGGAGTAATCCTTCATGTGCTCTATGCTGAAGGACAGAAAACCCTTTCTCATGTAGCAGCATTTCTATCCGATCCGTCCCGTTCGTTTGAGCGGACGTTGCGGGTGATGATGAGCAC
>JAJFMB010000239.1 GCA_021772355.1 Chlamydiota bacterium
GATTAATGAAATCTATATAAATCTTTGAGTGCTCATAGGATGATCCCCAACCAGACGAAGGAGAACCATCTTCATTGTATCCCCACATTCCGTTTTCATAAATATTAGTAAAAGCATCTTCAGAGCTTTGCTCTTTGGCACGAACCTGAAGACATAGTAACATAGAACATGCGTAAAACACTAATGCGTAAGTAGATAAATTGTTTTTTTTAGATCTCATGATGCATCCTTTGTAAAACTACTTTAAGTACTAATAAGGGTTAAGCTTTAGGGAGTTTAATTCAATATAAACTTACCATTCCCTAGTTCATAAAATATTTTGTGCCTTTATACTCATATTTTGATCAGTAAAAAAGTTTGGAAAAGGGCATATACAATGACTTACGTCAAAAAAAATAATTTAAAAAATCAATCATGTATTGTACAATAATTCTTATTTAACACGAGTGAAGCTATGAAAAAAATCTATTTATTATTATCATTTTCCGTTTGGATATATTCCGTACATGCAATAGACACTAACCACAAGCCATACTTTATGCTCTCTATACCAAAAAGCGGTACTCATCTATTGACTAAAACATTAAAGCTTATAACAAATGATCATGATTTAATTTGCCTCGGTGAGGAAACCTTTTTAATGAAGCAACACTATGCTTTTCCTCCTGCAATATATGTGACCCCAGAAGAATTTTTGGAACACTATCCAAAATCTCCCGGCCAATGCATGTATAACCATTTAAATTTTTCATACATCTTTCACGAATTCTTAGATTTTTATGATGATTATGTGCCTATAATAATGATTCGAGATTTAAGAGATGTTCTAGTATCAATGGCATTTTTTTACAAATTTCCTGATACTATTACGACAATAGAGGAAAAAATCATGATGTTGATTAATGACATTAACCCAACGTCTCTTGTTCATCTCAAAAGCCATGCTAAAGAGGCTTTAATTTGGAAAGAAGACCCCAATGCGACAATAATTCTATTTGAAAAACTCATTGGTGATAAAGGAGGTGGCAATAACGAAATTCAAAAAACGGAAATACTTAAAATTGCCGCAGCTCTTGAAATTCATTTAACCGAGGAATCGCAAAAAAAAATCGCAAATAAAATGTGGGGTGATACTTGGACTTTCCGTGAAGGACAAATTGGTCAATGGAAATTGTATTTTACTGAAAAACATAAAGAATTTTTTAAAACCAACATGGGAGATTTACTAATTGAGTTAGGATATGAAAACGATAACAATTGGTAAATTTTCTTTTACTAAGCAGGTCAAAATGAAATATCACCTACTTCATTTATTTATTTTTTTTCTATTTTTTATAACAACTCTAAATCATTCATTCGCAAACTGTTCAAATTATACTTCTAATCTTTGTAATGAATTGAATTTGATAAATGAGTCTATTAGTTCTTTAAACCCCGATATTTTATATATAGAAAATGAACGGAATTCTTCGAATCCATTTACATTCAATTTCCCATTCAAAAAAGAACTTACAATAAATGATTATCTATATGTTCAATCGTGTTTAAAATCGATAAATATTGAATCTGTTTTAAAAGAAATGTATTTTGATTGCCCTTATGAAAAGGCATCCTTTGGTCATTTTTTATATCGCTGCACAATTGGATTAAGATTAAATTTGGTTGATCCAAATAATCAACAATTCCCTAGGCGTGAGCTAATAAAAATTGGTAATGGTGGTGAAAACTGTATCGTCTGCTATGTTTCATTTAATGCGAATTACCCGGCTTGCTTAGAAACTATCCCGACCGCCCTAGAGCGATTAGGATTTAATGGATATTATCTTTATCAATTAGGTGGATTTCCAAACCCTACAGGAATAGAAATCCAATACGCAGGAGTTCCGTATAGCTTCAAAATCCCTATGATGTTAGAAGCTAAAAAACTTGGTTTTGAAAAAGTATTATGGATCGATAGTGCCCTGCTACCCATTAAGGATCCAACACCTTTTTTTGATTGGATAGATAAATTTGGATCTTGTTTTACTATTGTCAAAAATCACCCTGAAGGTAGGAAGTATGTGCTAAAATCAACTGAAAAAGTTATGGAATCTTTAACAGGTACAGACATAGTAAATAGAGCGGAAAATTATTTTACATGGGGTCCATTATTAGGATTGAATCTAAGCACAGAACAAACCGCTAAGTTTATTGAAATATTTTACGAATGCCTAAATTTAGGAACTCCATTCCTCAATGGTAGTCCAGATGAAATTGTGTTTACCAGTATTCTTGGCATGGATGATTTCTGCGATTGGGTAGGACATAAGTTTCCTATGTTTATCAATTATGAGTTAAAAACTCTTAAAGAAAAAATCACTAAAAGCAAGTCTGCTGGCGTGTTTTTTTATTATAGAAGACATAACGAAATCATCAATAAAAAAGAATACGAGGATGTATTTAATGAGCTGTATCCTTAAAAACATCCAATTATATTTCTTTTTTTAAGTCTAAAAAAACTAAGGTAAAATCTTCCAAAGAAAAAGCAACTCCTTTATTTAGTTATGAGAAAATGCCAGAAGGAGTCACGAATTTCATATGGAAATATGACACTATATCTTTTTTAACAAAATGTATATTTCCAGCATCTACTTTTGTATTATCAAAATTCTATTGTCTAAAAAATTGACTTTAGAAGGGATTTCAAAAATTTCAATATAGTCCAGAGAATATTTACTTTTTAATTCAGGTAAAATCTTTTTAAAAGAATTTTCTGTTTGTTGTAATAAGTCTTCAACTATATAGACCCCCCCTTTTTTTAGTTTTTTAATGCTATTTTCAAGGAATATTTTGTTCGCAAAAAAATCATGATAACCATCATCAATTATCAAATCGAACTCCACATCACATAGAGGTGGTGATAAAAACATTTGATTGATAGTGATACTATCACACTGATCACAAAAAAATGTTTTGATTCTGTCTGTAGTAAATAATATATCCTTGTCAATATCAGCCCCATAAATTTTCGACTTAGAAAAATACTCGCTCCAACCAATTAATGATGCACCTGGAGTTCCATAAATTCCCATATTTGAGGGTATATTTGGATTAATTGATCCTATACCCAACTCAAAAATATTCAAAGACTCTAGCTTCCAGTCATCAAATAGCTTTGAATAAAGCGTAGTATAATTATGCCAACCTACACCCTTATCACTACCACAGTTTTTCATTAATAAGCATAAATCAGTGTCTGACAAATACTCATCATTAGAAAAATATTCTGAAACCCTCTCCTCTATATTAAGTTTTTCATAGAAAACCGAATTGTTTAATTCTGAGTATGAATCAGCACAAAAAATAATGTTTAACAATATAGCAAATCGGACAAAATTCAACGTCATCTGGGAATTCTCCTCTAAAAATTTGTTTCATCAAAAAAAATAACCTTCTAAATCAAAATCACATAGCACTAATTTAATGTAAACTGCAAATTTGCATGTTTTTTTTTAAATTACATTCAATTTTATAGTTTTTCCCTATATGAACAATCTAAATATAAGAGAATGCTTGCACCTTATTGCATTATTTTTTTGAGACATATCAAATTATTTATCTAATTATTTTATAATTACATACCAAGTTCACAATTTTTCAAACAGATTTTTAATTTACAAGAAATATTGTGAATGATTAAACTTATCGCTTGATAATTTTCTGATCAATTTAGAGTAAAATTTCTATATGGAAGAATATCCTTCTAAAAAAATCTTAAACATCACAAAGGAAAAAAAATGCAATTCAATATAAAATTTATTTTTTTTAAAATATTTAGTTTATTAATGTTCTTCTCAGTTCAAGCTGAACCCGGAAAATTAACCATCGTTTTAGAAGAAGAGCCTTCTTTTGATAAACCTTGCAGTCAATTGGCAACAGCAAAACAATTTTCAACTGAAGCTTTTGCACATTGGTGCAATGAAATGCAATTGAGTGTGTCATATCATAGAAAGCTATGGGAGTTCTGTTATATTTTACAGTCGTTGCAAGTTGAAAACATGATTGCTCCAGAAAAAAGAGGCCTTGGTTTTGGAGTTGGCACAGAACCATTACCAGCTATTTTTGCTAAACATGGTTGCTACATTACTGCATCGGATCAAGATTTTGAATCAGCGCTCAAACAAGGCTGGGTAGATTCTAATCAACATACCTATTGTAAAGAGTCTTTAAATAAACAAGGTATTTGTGAGTCTGAACAATTTAACAGTTTGGTAGAGCTAAAATCCATTGATATGAATAATATTGGAAGTGAATTCTATGATACATATGACTTCGTATGGTCTTCATGCGCTTTAGAACACTTAGGTTCTTTAAAAGCAGGCGCTGAGTTTATTAAAAATAGCATCAAATGCCTCAAGCCCGGCGGTATCGCTGTTCATACAACTGAATATAATCTATCTTCTCTAGAAAACACTTTAGAAAAAGGCGGGACAGTTTTATACCGAAGACGTGATATAATCGACCTTCTTCTAGAATTAACCAGTTTGGGATACGATGCTTATAGCCTTAACATATTCAGTGGTAATGAACCTGTTGATCAATTTATAGATGTTGCTCCATATAAGCAGGACCCTCATTTAAAGTTAGAAATTAGTAAGTATGTTTCAACATCAATTGGAATTATCGTAAAGAAACCAAACTAAGATCTACATAATCTCCTTGGCTTATCAAAATAGATTGCCAAGGAGATTATCTCTCTTCAAATATAGACTGATGAAATATATAAACATAATATTTTAGATTAATTTTGCTTATCCGCCTCGACCATGATCTTTAATAGTTCGTGGAATTTAGTTTTGGGGATCCAATTGAGACTCTTTTCTGCTTTGCCGGCATTGCCCATTAAAAAATCGACTTCGCTAGGGCGATAGAAACAGGGATTAACATTGACGATGGTTTTGCCGGTTTGCGTATCAATACCATGTTCGTTTACTCCTTCACCTTGCCACTCGATAGTGATGCCGAGTTCTTTGTAGGACAATTCGACGAACTCGCGGACAGAGTGTGTTTCGCCAGTAGCTATAACATAATCGTCAGGCTTATCACTCTGCATCATGAGCCACATGGCTTCAACATAATCCTTAGCATAACCCCAATCACGTTTGCTATCGAGGTTCCCTAAAGAAAGCACTTCGCTACTGTCTGCTTTATACTTACACGCAGCAAGAGTAATTTTACGCGTGACGAAGTTTTCGCCTCTAAGCGGTGATTCATGATTAAACAGGATGCCGTTGCAAGTAAACATTCCATAAGCTTCGCGGTAATTTACTGTTGTCCAATAAGCGAAAAGTTTAGCAACAGCATAAGGCGAGCGAGGATAAAAAGGGGTTGTCTCTGATTGAGGAGACTCCTGTACCAACCCATAAAGCTCGCTTGTAGACGCTTGATAATACTTTGTCTTGTGCGTTAGGCCTAAGAATTTGATCGCTTCTAGTATTCGCAAAGGACCAAGCGCATCCACATCGGCTGTATATTCCGGCAGATCAAATGAGATCTTCACATGGCTTTGAGCTGCCAAATTATAAATTTCGTCTGGTTGAGTCGATTGAATGATATTAACAATACTTGAAG
>JAJFMB010000240.1 GCA_021772355.1 Chlamydiota bacterium
CATCAGCTGCAGGTAGAAGGCCCACATCAAAAGCTGAGGTTAATTGACGGACGATAATGGCCTTGGGAGTGTTGTTTTCGGCGTTAAAGACTCCTTGTGCCCCTGCAAACCAGGGAATGGAGTTGTCCGGTTTAGGAAGGATCACTTGATTACCGGGGTCGCCTCTATTAGAAAAGACAAAGTTATCTCCAACAACGCGTCCAATAAAGAGATAATCATTGAGAGCGTAACCTACACCTTGGAGCTCGCTTGTATCGATGACAACATCATTGTTGCGGTAATAATCCCAAACAGCATCTTGCCAGCTGAAGTCATACGCTTTTGCATCATTGAGGTAGTTGGTGTTGAAGGGATCGGTATTGGGGATATTCGGAATCATTGCTTTTCCTGGAGACATTAAGCGCAACACTGTCTCTCCTCCATTTTTATTTTGGTAGTTAAGCCAAAGCTTGTTCCACTCATGATCAGTGGTGCGGTCTTCACCATCGATTATTGATTGGAGGTGTGTAATCGCATCAACCCGTGGAACTGATAAGCCTGTTGCTTTAAAGATCGTCGATCCTGGTTGTTCGATTCGGATTGGAAGCGAAAAGAAGTCAACAGCAGTGGGATTCATCCAAGTGCCTCCTCCAACTCCTTCGTCATTGGGCGGGACATAACTAAACTCCACCTTGTCGTACAGCGTATAGTAATTGGGATCACGAGGTTTAAAACCGTCTGCGTCGACAATGACGGGATTTTCCCCTTCCTTGTCGATCATAAACCGCATCGGTTCCCGAATGGAGATATAGATTCGCCCGGATGCGAGATAGGGAATGGAGACAATTGCTTTATCAGTTCCCCGTTTTAGATCTGAGAGTTTAAATGAAAAGTCTGTAGATTGTGTGTTCATCGTAACGGGAATACAGCTGGCAACGCCTTCACTATTATATGTGACAAAGCACCCTTTACCCGTGGCAGTGTCTAATCCTTTTATCGTGATATACACATCAGCATCATCTACAACTTGCGTGTCATTGACAAACTCAATTGGGAAGAGGCCATAGCTACTAAAGGGCAGAAAGATAGCTAAACAAATAAATAGGGAAAAGAGATGTTTCATAAATGACCTCGGCAACATTGCATCACCACTCATTATACAACAGTCGAGGTTTTGCATAATTAGAAAATTATATAAATATTTGATTAATTTAGGAGAGAATTACTGATAAATAGATTTTCTGTGTCCTACTCCAATTGCTAGTACAAGTAGAACATCATCCTCTATTGTGTAGACGATGCGATAATCACCTGACCTAATGCGATAATATGCCCGTTTATAACCTTTGAGTTTTTTACAACCATTGGGCCTGGGATCATCAGCAAGCATTGAGAAGCTTTCTTTAATGTGTTCTCGGTCTTTCTTTGGGATTTTCTCAAGGTCTTTTAGATAACGTTTGTTGAACAGAAGTTTATACTTCTTCGACATCGTCCCAGCCTGCTTCTTCCATTGCTTTTTCGATCGAAATATTTTCACTCACGTCTATCTCTTTTAGTCGTTCATCAGCCTGATTAGCTAAAAGAATGTCCTCATACTCTTCGATTTCCTTGACGAGAAGCTCTGTTGCAAAATCTTTAAGAGAAAGTCCTTTTTTGGCACATACCATCTTAAGGTAAGGATAGTGCTCCCTAGGGAATTCAAAATTTAGACGTACTGTATTTTTCATAGGTTCTCCTATTAACCTAATTATATCAAAAAAGATATATTGAGTAAAGGAGTTAATGAGTAAATATGTTAATAAGTATTTGAGTATGTGTAGAAAGTAATGTTGAAGATGTTTTACTCTGTAAACCTCCTCATTTTGAGGAGAAGAGGGTAAAATTGTCCTCGGCGCGATTCGAACGCGCGGCCTGTTGCTTAGGAGGCAACCGCTCTATCCAACTGAGCTACGAGAACTAAGGATAGCCATTATGCCCATGTCGCGTCTTTTTTTCAAACTTTCAGACTAGTTTTCCCACTTCTTTAAGTGTAGCTTTCGGAGTTGATTGATTCCCATGGTATTGGCTGAAAATTAGGGGGTTCCACATAAATCCGGTGGCACAAGTGACAAAGTCAGCGCCTGCCTCTAGAAAGAGATCAAAGTGAGATTGCTGGGTGACGCCTCCACCGCCGATCAAGGTTAGGTCGAAGCTGTTTTCGGTTATCACGGCACGGGCATCGCGCACAAATTGTAGGGCGACTTCTCTGATCGGAGCGCCGCAAATCCCTGCGCGCACACGTATTTGATCTAAGGCTGCGGTGCCGTTTGTATTGAGTACATCTGCGCTAATGGTGTTGATACCGGCAACGGCTTTGACGCCTGCTCTATGCGCGGCTTTTAGGACTGCTTCCATTTCGTCTTTTGAGGAAAAAGCACCTAGCTTGATGATAAGCGGGGTATTGCCTAATGCATTGACCATCGCTTTGCTAATAGCATAGACATTATCAGGATCGAGGTACAGTTGTCCCTCTTTAGCCTTTCCAACATTGGGGCAGGAAAAATTGGCTTCAACAACCTGTGCTCCCCACTTCTTGGCATTTTGGGCAGCGAGCACAAAATCGTCTTGCAAAGAGCGCCCTCTCAAGGTGGAACCTACGATTGAAACAATCACGACTTGACCAGGCTTCGCAGCAGCGATTGCTTTTGGGATATCATTTGCTAATACTTCAGGGGCCTGCGAGGGCATGCCGAAAGAGTTTGTAATTGCTAGTTGTTCCATCGTTTCAGGAGGCTGATGTCTAACATAAAGAGGATCTTCCAGTTTAGATGTCTTAAAAGGTTGATCGGCAAAGACGTACTTTACATTGGGGTGCCCATTGACAGGATGAGCATGGGTACGGGTTGTTTTGTAACAGACAAAATCGGCACCAAATTCCAATGCTGTTTTGACCCACTGCGATCCAAGTAGAGGTCCTGCCGGTATGCCTACTCGTGAGGACAGTTTTGTAACGCCGAGAAAATCAAATTGAGGGGTGGAAGGGGGGCGTTCAGGAATGGGGGTGGAGAGTTTCGGGCCATTTTCGAGATTAGTATTGTAGTTGGCATTAATATCGTAAATTGGGGGGAAGAGTCCTGCTGTTGCTACTGGATTGGTCATGTGTATTTCTCCTGATTGTAAAAATTTTCGGTGATGTTAGCCGATCAAAGAAAAAATCTACAAGGGATTGTTTTTTTTTATTCTGAATGATGTATTCTGCGGTTTAACGTTAAATTAGCTTAAGAGAGGTTTCTAATGGCGCAAGAAGGTGTGGCAGATATTGGATTAATTGGTTTGGCTGTAATGGGTCAAAATTTGATAATGAATATGAACGATCACGGCTTTAAGGTTGTGGCATTTAACCGCACAGTGTCAAAGGTTGACGATTTCTTAGATGGGCTTGCCAAGGGATCGAATGTCATCGGCGCGCACTCAATTGACGAATTTATCAAGACCTTGAAGCGTCCCCGTAAGATTATGTTAATGGTAAAAGCCGGTGATGCCGTTGATGCATTTATCAATATTTTACTTCCGCACCTTGAGAAAGGCGATATCATTATTGATGGTGGAAATAGCCATTTTACCGATACGAACAGACGTGTGCGCGATTTGAAAGAGAAGGGAATTATTTTCATTGGAGCCGGTATTTCCGGAGGAGAAGAGGGCGCTCGTCACGGTCCTTCTATCATGCCCGGGGGAAATCCTGAAGGCTGGCCGCATGTGAAAGATATTTTGCAGGGAATTTCGGCGAAAGTTGATGGCGAACCTTGCTGTGATTGGGTTGGTGATGAAGGTGCCGGTCACTACGTTAAGATGGTGCACAACGGGATTGAATATGGCGATATGCAGTTGATTGGCGAGGCGTATGACTTGCTGCGCAGAGGAATTGGCATGGACATGCCCGGTCTTCAGCGCACGTTTAGCGAGTGGAATCAGGCAGAGCTAAACAGTTATTTGATCGAGATTACAGGAGCGATCTTTGGTCATGAAGATTCTGATGGGAAACCACTACTGGATAAGATTTTAGATACTGCAGGACAGAAGGGAACAGGAAAATGGGCCGGGATGAGCGCCTTGGATTTGGGAGTGCCGCTGACCTTGATTACTGAAGCTGTTTATTCCCGCTGTCTCTCATCGCTTAAGGAAGAGCGGGTTGAGGCAAGTGAAGTGTTGAAGGGACCAGAGCCTAAGTTTGATGGCGATAAGGAAGAGTTTGTCGAACATATCCGCCAAGCGCTTTACGCTTCCAAAATCATCAGCTACGCGCAAGGGTTTATGCTGATGCGCGATGCAGCCCACGAATTTAATTGGACGATCAACTATGGTAGCGTAGCTCTTATGTGGCGTGGTGGATGCATCATTCGCAGCCGATTCCTTGGGAAAATAAAAGAGGCCTACGATAAAAATCCACAACTGAAAAATCTTTTACTCGATGATTTCTTTAAGGGTGAAATTCAAAAATGTCAAGAAGGATGGCGTCATACCGTAGCTTCTGGTGCGTACATAGGGATCCCAACCCCTGCATTTGGCACAGCGCTTGGCTTCTTCGATGGCTACCGTACTGCGCGTCTGCCTGCTAATTTGATTCAGGCCCAGCGCGACTTTTTCGGAGCGCATACTTACGAAAGAATTGATCAACCGCGTGGTAAATATTTCCATACTAACTGGACCGGAACAGGCGGTAAGGTGAGCGCGGGATCTTATAATGCGTAAGTCGTGATTGAATAGTGTTTTATTGGCTGACGGTTTATCTATTTAGGACGATCTTTTTTCTTTTTCACAGGTTGAAAGTGAAGGGAATTGAGAACGTCCCGGAAGGTCCTGTAATTATTGCGCCCAATCACGTCTCTTTTTACGACCCCCCCGTTATCGCGGCAGTGATTCCTGAAGAAGTCCACTTTTTGGCTAGAGAAACGCTGTTTAATTCTCCAGTATTAGGCAGACTTTTACGCAATCTCAACAGTTATCCTGTGTCCGGCACTCATCAGGATTTAACGTCGTTCAAAATCTTGTGCAAATTGTTAGAAGAAAAGAAAAAAGTGACGCTGTTCCCGGAGGGAGAACGTTCTCCTGATGGAACGTTGCAGCCAATTAAATCCGGGATAGGCATGCTGGCGCAGCGCTGCCAAGTGCCCATTGTTCCGGCATATATTGATGGAGCATATGAGGTGTGGTCTCGCAATCGTCGGTTTCCAAAATTCTTTGGCAGGATCACGTGCACTTTTGGAAAACCCATCTACCCCTCCGAGTTTGCTCATCTACCCAAAAAAGAAGCGCAAGCGGCAATGGCACAAAAGGTGTGGGAAGAGATCAACGCTTTAGTTTCACTCTCTAACCGTTGAGGTGGTATCTTTGTATTCCAGGATTTTAAAGACCACTTCTTCAATAGTAATATCTGATGTGTCGATGACGAAGGCGTCTTCGGCTTGACGCAAGGGAGATATTTTGCGAGTGGAGTCAAAGGTGTCGCGACGATTGATCTCCTCGAGCATTTTTTCAAATGTAAGGTTTTGGCTCTCTTCGGGGTATTTCTCCATCATTTCTTCAAAGCGGCGACGAGCGCGCACTTCGGGACGACCGGTAAGAAAGATTTTGTACTCGGCGTCAGGAAAAACAGTTGATCCCATATCGCGCCCTTCAAAGACAGCATTAACACCGATGGCAAATTCTCTTTGAATCTCCATGAGTTTTTCTCTTACTGGGCCGAGGGCTGATATTTCTGAAACGAGGGTCGTGACTTTTTGAGTACGCAATTTTTTAGTCACATCTTCTTTGTTAATATAGTAATGTTTTTCGCCGTGATCAATGATGATGTCAAAGTCGAATTTCTCTAGGAAATTTTTAATTGTTTCAGCATCTTTGTAATCGACGTTTTCTTTCAATATTGCGTAGGTGAGGGAGCGAAACATGGCTCCTGTGTCGAAATAAATAAAACCGATCTCTTCTGCGAGCGTTTTAGCGATGGTGCTTTTTCCGGTGGCGATCGGTCCATCAATAGTAATTATCATATAAGCGGTCCTTTTTAGAAAGATTGCATATTCATGAATATATACATCAAAGGCAGAGTAAAGACAAGAGAGTCTACCATATCAAGAATTCCACCCAATCCAGGAATTTGATTGCTGTCTTTAACGCCGCCATCCCTTTTCAGCATAGACTCGGCAAGATCGCCAAATTGAGCGAGAATGCTAATGAGAAAACTGAGGGTAATAGCTTGTGAAAGAGTGATAAAGTCGCTATTGGAAATGTAATAATTAGCAATGCATGTCATCACAATGCCTGTGATTAATGCAGCGGCAATCCCGGCAATGGAGCCTTCCCATGTCTTTTGTGGGCTTAGGGTAGGTGCGAGTTTATTTTTTCCAAAACGGCGGCCAATAAAATAGGCTGCGGTGTCAGTCATTTTTGTGACAACAATTACGAATAGAAAGTAGTAGCGGCCATCGGGGATTCCTTCAGGATAGTAGTAGATAATGTTTATGCCGGTTGATAAAGGGATTGTGAGGTAGATAAAGCCGAACATACTAATAGCAAGTGTCACGAAGGGATCTCTATTGTGGAGAATAAAGTAGGTGAATAGTGCTATTAAGGTGAACCCTAAGATCGCATTGGGAAGAAAACCGACTATTTCGGTTTGCGTGTTGTTGTAGACGGAAAAAGCGTAGGCGATAGTGCATCCGATTACGAGATTAGCAGGAGGGTGAAATCCTTTTGTTTTGGCAATCTGATAGTATTCCCAAAGTGCAGCACCAATGATACACGCATAGAGTAAAGAAAAGATAGGTTGGAAAGCGGGCACATCAGAGAAGTAGATAGCAGTAAAGGTCACTACTAATACGATAGAGCTCGTCATAAGACGTTTTTGTAACTCGGTTCCTTTCATGTTCCTCCAAAACGCCTTTTTCTTGTTTGGAATTCCACAACTGCTTTGTATAGATGTTGAGGAGTGAAATCTGGCCAGAGAATATTTGGCGTATATAGTTCAGTATAAGACATTTGCCAGAGTAAAAAATTGCTAATGCGCTGCTCCCCGCTTGTACGAATAAATAAATCAGGATCGGGCCATTGCGCAGTGTCTAAGTATCGAGCAATCAGCTGCTCTGTAATTTCTTCTTTGTGTACTCTTTGCTGATCATAATCGTCAACGATCTTGTGTACAGCACGCCTGATGTCATCGCGTCCTCCGTAGTTGATAGCAAGGATAAGATCAATTTCCTTTCCCT
>JAJFMB010000025.1 GCA_021772355.1 Chlamydiota bacterium
ACTTGCATATTTTGCGCTGCATCGTTTATAAGCCCCATTATTATGCTGTTAGTATGATAAATATTACAGTTATTTACGTTATTGGGTTCAAATTCAATCAGATGGGTCAATAGGCAACTATTTGTATCATGAGAGATGGAATGAGTTATTCTTAATGTGCCGTAAGCAACTGGTGCCTGGCATGTAAAGGACTCAAAAGGCACAACAGCGGTGATGCGCATTTCAATAGGTGTTGTCTGACCAAACGGCATAAAAAGAAGGCTTTGTCCTTTCTTAAACGGAGCATCATTTCTGACGACACAGGTCGATACTCCATTTTGCCAAGTGCACCACCGGGTAGGTTCAGTCTCTAACCCCCAAATGGTCTTAGGATCGCAATGAAATGCTTCTTGAAGTTTGTAGATTTGCACAAGGACACTCCTTTGAGAGAAAGGAGTGTATAATAAGAGTGGGTTTTAAGCAATCAGTTTATAATTAGAAGTTTACATGTCACTCTAGAGTTTTTTTGGAGCCATTATCGGGGAGTGCAATAAGAGCTAGGAGGACGATGACGCTGATGATGGCCATAACACCGGCCGGCATCATCTTTTGGGTGAGCATAAAGCGATAGAGGAAGAAAAAGGTTAATATTGTAGAGATGATGATCGATGAAAAGTATGCGATCACGCTGGAGTACATCATTCCAATACTGCTAGCGAGCAGAAGGATGGAGAAGACGATTCCCATTATAAGAGATGCGGCGCTGCCGGCTTTGATGTGGCCGATGATACCTCCAATTAGGATGAGAAGGGCATAGATTAGTGTGAGTGAGGCTTTTTTCTTCATGGTGTCCTTTTTATGCAAAAATTTCTTCTAAAAAGAGGTGCGCTGATTGCCAGGCGCGTCTATTGGAAGAGGGGTTAAATAGTAGTCCTTGCTCAGGACTGTTTGCCATAGGATTGGTAAAAGCATGCGAGGTGTGTCCATATTCGTGCATCTGCCAATCCACTTGGGCGTCATTGAGTTCTTTTTGTAGGGCGAGAATATCATTCGGTGTTAAAAGGGGGTCTTCATAGCCATGCATAAGCAGAGCTGAGCCATTCAGCTTGCGAGCATTCGGCTCCGTTTTTGCGGTCATTGGACCAATTTGATTTCCATAAACGCCGTGAAAGCTGACGATCCCTCGTAACTGGGCACCACTGCGCATAAGTTCAATGACTGTTAATCCTCCAAAGCAGAATCCAACGGCTGCTATCCGGTCAGTATCACATTTCGGGTGTCGTTGAATTGCAGCATAGGCAGCCGTAATACGTTCTCTCAGGAGCTTGCGATTCGTAAAAAGAGGGGCCATAAGCTCACCGGCGCGCTCATCATTATCGGCGCGGAGGCCTTTGCCGTAGACATCAGCAGCCATAGCGAAGTAACCCATATTAGCGAATGCTTCTGCTTTGTCGCGCGTAAAATCATCCTGCCCTCGCCATGCATGAGCAATGATGATGCCCGGCAGTTTGGCTTTATGTGAGTCTTTAAAAGCAAGAAACCCCTCTAGGGTATCATCTCCGCAATGATAGTCGGTAAAAGCTGTATGCATATCAAATTCTCCTAACCAGACAGATTACCCAAAATTAATCAATAATTTCTACAAAAAAAACTGTTCATTTTAATGTATACTTGTTACATATGAGGCGTGGCGCGAGAAATTGCGTCATATAATAATAGCTTACGTAATATAATAGGTATAATAATGAGGTTACTATGGGACAGGCTCAAGCTTTGCAAAAGTCCAATTACATCCATAAATTGGCAGCAGCATCACCGGACACTGAATCTTTCGAAAACACATACAAAACGGCTTATAGCCATGGTCTAGAGGCCATTTATTCTCTAGAAAATGTTGATCTATCTTCAGTACGCCGCATTAGTGGCCCAGAAGAAAATAAACCAAAAAAAGAACTTCCAAAACCATTAGCTAAGATTGCTCTCTCTTCTCAGTTGTCCTTAGATCTTGGTGGGGAGTACCGCGATCATCTTCCTTCTTTTCGTTTGCAAGAGCCGATACAGGTGTTGGGACTCACGCGCCACATTGAAAAAGCCTTAAATGACAATGATATTAAGATTTTGCTTCAACTTAAAGAAACTAAGCTAGATGAACTTGTGTTTCTCAAAGGGCTTGGTCAGGGGCATATCGACGAAATAAAAACTAGATTGAATCAATATCTAAAAAATACAGATCACAACAACTGTCAAACACTTGATTGTGCCGCATGGGTGAATGTCGTGGTGGCAGCGTTTGATCGTAAGCGTGTTAAGGTCTATCTGCAAGACTTTGAACTTGCCGATTTAATTTCTCTTTCACCGGTTGAAAGTATGGAAGTAAGACGTTTAACCCTAGAAAAAAAACAGGAGTGGAAGCAAGAAGTGGAACAGCTATTTCTTTCGGATCATAATAAAGAGTTCGTCGGTCATTCAATTCGAGATATTACAGATGTGTATCTCAAGCCTTGGATGCGTCAGCGCTACGGTTTTGCTACAGGGAATGAGCTAGTTGAAAGGCTCCAGCGCATCAGCGACAATCCTGAGATGGCACGGCTCGCTTTAGAGTTTATGAGTTCTGTTTATTACAAGCATGTGTTTCCTTTAAAAAAGGAACTGTATGAAATTGATGACAATCTTTACTGCGTTGATAAAGCAACCTTTGACTATTACAGCCAAGTGATAAAGAAGGCGCGCTCCTATTTCTACAAACCTCATATTACCTATAAATTATCAGAACTTGTTACGTGGCTCAAACGAGAATTTGCTCAAGGATGGCAGGGGTATTCCGAGGGTTTTATCGAAAAGGCTCTAAGATTTTCACCTGATTTTCGCGTGCGCAAAGGCGATGAAGGGCATTTAGTGATTCGGCTATCATAAGGACTAAATGGGATTGAGCAATTTTTAACTCGCTTGATACTTGGGCATAAGTTCGTTAGTGAAGTAGTACCCGATGATGTCTCGTGCAAGTGTTTTGAGTTCTTTTTTTAACTCCTTGCTAACATTGAGATCCTCTTTGACAGCAATGAAAATGGCGGCTTCTTTTAAACTAGAAATACCCTCTTTGTTTACCCATCCGTCTTGAGGGGAAAATCCCTTCTCTTGAACACCGGAACGCCAGATTTCTAAATACTTCTTGTTGTTTAGAATTTTCCATAGATCTTCCATTTTATCTGTCATGACAAGATGATCGGGGATTGGGTATTCTAGTTCCTTTGTATTCGGAAACTGTTTTTCAAAGAAGTTAAGTAAGGCTTCGCCGGGTTTAGCATATCCGACACGCTCAAGTGCACTCTTTGCAGCATCCGGTGCAGTTGATACATTTTCAGCAACACCTGCAAACCACTTTGCTAGGTCTGCAATCTTGAACTTACCTTCCTTTTGCACACCTGAGGCTTCAATTAGCCTATTTAGCCACTCAATACCCTCTTTTTTGTAAGCATTCATTAGAAGGGTTTTGTAGCAGCCGTGAATGCCTCCAAATTTTCCAAGCTCGTCGGTAACTTCATTTGCGGCATGGTTCCCTTTTTCGGCTTTAAACACCTCTTTTGCTTCTTCAAAAGTTGAAATCTTTCTTTTTGTCACAAACTCCATCATAGCAATCACGAACGCGGTAAATTTCTTTTCTATCTTTTCTGTTAGCACTTGAAACTTACTTATATTGAAAGCGGCGGTTGCGGCCATCTTTTCCTCAGCTGTGGCGCCATTTTGTGGATTGTGGGCTTTCATTGCCGTACAGTAATCTAAATAGGAGGTTTTCCAATCATAGAACTTTTCTCGGCATTCGCGGAATGAATTGACGTCATCTTTTGAAAAGTGAAATCCGCCAAATGCTGCACGTAAATAGGTATCAAATTCATGTTTGGACACAAACTCCGGATTGGCAGAGGCAAGGCCAAAGGGGCGATGCAAATCATTCATTTTTTTGTCTGCTTCCCTTAATGCCCGCTTTTTTTCTATTACAGCTGGATCACTA
>JAJFMB010000241.1 GCA_021772355.1 Chlamydiota bacterium
TCCGCTTAGAAGACCATCCAATTCCTTATTTTTTTTGTGGCTAATGCAATGGTAACGATCATGAGTCCATATTACAGGCAGAGGAGCGGATTTTTCCCAATCTTTAGGAAAGTAAATGAATGCAGCAAGGCGAGTGCCGTCTCTTACGGTGATATAGTTCCCTTCCCTTGTCCATTGTCCAGCAGGCGTTGTCATCTCGTCTTATGCAGATTTTTTTTTCGCATCGATATTGACATTTAGCCACATAAAGCTCAAACGAAATTCAATTCAAGCAAAAAAATAACCGCTTCAGCATAATGCCTACTTTAAAAAAGGAAAACTTCATGACCCCATCTCGTATTACTTTTTTAACTGGTGTGATTATATTCATTTTAGCTGTTGTAGAGATGACTACAGACCTGTACGTTCCTGTCCTCCCCCATCTCATGACACTTTTTAACACCCAAGCTTCGAGTGTTCAGTTGACAATTAGCTTACATCTCCTTGGCCTCGGCTTGGGACAACCAATAGTGGGGTGTCTTGCTGATTCATTAGGCTATCGCAAGGCTCTTTTTATTGGATTGGCATTGTTTTTCGTGGCGAGTTTAGGGTGTGCTGTTTCGCAAACGATTGAAACACTCATCTTATTTCGACTCATTCAGGGATTTGGTGCTTGTGCGGTCCCTGTTGTCGGTTTAGCAGTGATCAAAGAGCTCTACCATGAGGAATCCCAGCAGATAAAAATCCTCTCGATCATGTCAATGGTAATAGCCATGTCTCCTGCATTAGGACCTATCTTCGGTGGTTATCTCTTTGTTCTCTTTGGACCTCGCGCATGTTTTTATGGAATATCCATGATCATTGCAGCTGCCATGCCGGTGCTCTTCCCCTTGATGAGATCGCTAGCCGCTCCCGCAAAAACACAAAAAACCAACAGCAAGGAGATGGTCAAAGACTACTTACGACTATTTGCGAGTTTTCCCTTCCTGTCCTATTCACTTGCTAATGCACTTTTGATCGCAGGGATTTGGATTTTCATCGTTAAAGCGAGTTTTCTTTTTATTCAAACCTATCAAGTCCCTTCAACCCACTACGGCTACTACCAAGCATATGTCGTCTCAACCTTCATACTGGGGAGCTTTATTACGCATCGCCTGACCAACTTCTGGTCGCAACAACGTATCCTGATAGGAGGGCTTATTATCAATTGTATCGGTAGCGCGTCTTTGGTGGGAGTCAGTACTTACCTTTCTCCTTCTCCAGTGCTTTTCACAGCATTGCTGGGAATCTACTCTTTTGGTATGTCCCTCTTTCGTCCCTGTGCTCTTAATTTAGCTATGGATTTCTTTCCTAAGCAAAAAGGTGCATCATCCTCTGTAATTGGCATGCTTGAAATGGTTCTGGGATCACTTGCGATTTATTTTTTAAAAGAAAGCGAGCCCTCTTTAATCCAGCTAGCATTCCCCATAGCTTTGATGAGTTTCATTTCATGTCTGACATTGGGCGCAGCAAATCTTGTGCCGCCTGATCTCAGGAGCTCTTTTTTGCGATTAAAGCGCACATTTCGGCCAAAGTAGGAGATTCAAAAAGGTCGCGCAATCTAAGCTTAACTTGGAAAGCTTTATTGATCCGGTTAATCAATTGGGTTGCTAAAATGGAGTGGCCGCCACACTCAAAAAAGTTACTTTCGGGTTTAAGATCATCCACATGTAACAACAGCTCCCAAATTGCCTTTGCTTTTTCATGAATATCAGGATCAAACTGAACGCTATCACCTTTCTGATCGACATTGAGATACTCTTCGAGGCTTTGTGTATAATCAGGGCGATCGATCATGGTGGGAAGATCAACAGCATTCGCAAGGACCTGAGGTTTTGAAAATGTCACAATATCTTCCAGCATGTCCATACCAACACGATCGCTAATCCCGTTATCTAGCATCGATTGATGAGCGCTCTTTAAGCTATCAGCAACCTTTGCTTCAGCTGCCATACCCACATCTTTCCATGCTCCCCAATTTATGGTGGTGATGTTCTGGTGCTCTCCCGAATAGTGATAGGCAAACGCATCCAAATAATGATTAGCCGCACTATACGCACACGATCCCACCCCTCCGAGAATTGAAGTCATTGAGGAAAAGAGGAGGAAAAAATCGAGTTTGTGGTCTTTCAAAAGCTGATAAAGAACCTCTGTTCCCATAACCTTTGGGGCAAGCACAGATTGTATTTTTTCTTGTGTAAGAAGTTGGATAATGTTGGGAGGAGAAATACCTGCCAAGTGCATCACACCTTGAATTTTACCAAAACGCTTTTCACTTAACAGTATGACCTCTTCCATACGTTGCCGATCTGAAACATCTGCTTGCCATACAATAATTTCGGCACCTAGCTCTTCCAATTCTAGAAGGTGTTTCAGCCTTTTTCTTACTTTTTCTGACACCTTCGGATCCTTAACAGCATTGTCCCAATCGTCTTTCTTTGGAAATGACGCGTGGTGCACCAAAATGAGTTTGGCCTTTACGGTAGTTGCAAGATGCCGCGCAATAACCGAACCAATACCCCCTAAACCTCCTGTTAAAAGATAGACGCCGTTTGCCTGAAATCTCGTTTGCCCCTTTTGTGATGGATTCTCTATTGGGACAAATGTCCTTACATACCGTTTTCCTTCCCTAATGGCTAT
>JAJFMB010000242.1 GCA_021772355.1 Chlamydiota bacterium
GATAGAAAAAGTTAATCCCCTGATAACCTGAATACTGTACGAATAGATACGAGACTGGTTGCCAGAAAAAGTAGCGGCTCATGCCCCACCACGATAAACTAAACCAGTCCTGTGGACCGCTAATTCCGAGAAACTCGGTAAAAATAGTGTCGGTAAGAGCTGAAATTATATTAATGCAGCATGTTACGATAATTAAGGTCTGGATAGCTTTTGGAGTGAGTCCGGGGCCCCAGCGATATGGAGATGAATATGTCATTTTGTTACCTTCATAGAAACTATAGCGAATTTGTGACTCTTTTTTCAACAGTAATTCTTTTAATATCAGCTGTTGTGAACGGTGTGTGTGTGAAACTTTTTGAGAGTGTGAATTTTTATTGATTTTTTAAGAAATAGTATCTACCATTAGCTCATTTAAAACGAATAATCCTCTTGGAGCATAAAAATGAAAAAGGACATACATCCTAAATATCGTAAAGTTTTATTTATTGACTCGTCAAATGGGCATAAGTTTCTGATTGGTTCGACTCTTGATGCGGAAGAAACTGCTACTTTTGAAGGACAAGAGTATCCTGCCTACCACATTTCTGTCTCTTCTGCTTCTCACCCTTTTTACACTGGAAGCAACCAGCTGGTAGACTCAGAAGGACGTGTAGATAAGTTCCGTAAGCGTTATAAGAAAAAATCTTAAGCGCACGATTTATATCTCGATACCAAGCTAGCGACCACCGGAATGATTAGAAAAAAAGTTAAAGAGTTGATCTCTCATTTAGATGAGATTGAAGCGCGACTTGGGCATCCCGATGTTTTTGAAGATAAAAAAAAATATCGGACGTTAACACAAGAACACTCCTACCTTTCTAATATTAAAGAAGCTTGGGATGAGCTCGAACGCCTTGAAAAGCAATATCATGATAATGAAGAGATGCTTGATGAGGAAGAAGATTCTGAGTTTGCCGAGGTTCTGCGTCAAGATCTTGAGCAATTAAAACCTAAAATTGAAAAGCTTTCTAAGCGTATTGAAACTCTGCTCATTCCACCGAATCCTAAGGATAATAAAAATACCATTTTAGAGATCCGTGCTGGAACAGGGGGTGATGAGGCTGCGCTCTTTGTCGGTGACTGTGTGCGTATGTACAAGCTTTTAGCTGACAAAATTGGGTGGAAGTATGAAGAGTTGGCATCAAGCCCCTCTGATTTTGGCGGCTATAAAGAATATTTTATGGTTCTTTCAGGGCCAAATGTTCATCGTCTTTTGCAATATGAAGGCGGCACGCACAGGGTGCAACGCGTTCCTGAGACAGAAGCTCAAGGGAGAGTGCACACATCTGCGGTCACAATTGCCATATTAGAGGAGCCTGATGAAGAAGCAGATATTAAGATTGATGAAAGTCAATTAAGAATTGATACATATAGAGCGTCCGGAGCAGGGGGTCAGCACGTTAATACGACAGATAGTGCTGTGCGTCTTACGCATATTCCTACAGGTGTTGTCGCTTACTGCCAAGATGAGCGCAGTCAACATAAAAATAAAGATAAGGCAATGCGCTTGCTTAAAGCAAAAATTGCCGCTATTGAAGAGGAAAAGCGGTTGAAAGAGCTCGCGAGTACCCGCTCTGAACAAGTGGGATCGGGTGATCGTTCAGAACGTATCCGGACTTATAATTTTCCTCAAAACCGTTTAACAGACCATCGCATTAATTTAACGCGTTACAATCTCGATCAAATCATGGATGGAGATGTTGAGGACATTCTCTCAGCGCTTGTCGCGTTTTATTATCAGAAGAAATTTGAATGAAATCGCTTCTAGATGTCATTAAAGCTTCAACAGCGTACCTGGAAAAGCATAATGTGACGTCCGCTCGTTTGCAAGCTGAAGAGTTAATTGCAGCTGCTTTACGCGTTAAGCGGCTTGATCTCTATCTTTCCTTCGATCGCCCCCTATCTGAATCAGAGTTAGCTGTTTGCCGAGAGTATTTAAAAAGAAGAGCTCAACGTGAACCATTACAATACATTGTCGGAGATGTTGATTTTTTCAACTGCCTCATTAAAGTGACCCCTCAAGTTCTTATTCCTCGTCCAGAAACAGAGCAACTGGTAGAAAAAATTGCACGGGAGTTGCAGAACGAATCGTTAAAGGGTAAGCATTTGTGGGACGTTTGTTGCGGTTCGGGTTGTATCGGGATTGCGTTAAAAAAACAATTTCCGGATTTAGCAGTTACCTCAACGGATTTTTCAGAAGGCGCCTTAAATTTAGCGCGAGCGAATGCGGAATTGAACGAAGTTGACATCACATACCTTCAAGGCGACTTTCTTACTCCCTTAGAGGGGATGAAGGCACACTATGTCGTTTGTAATCCTCCCTATATTTCTGATGAAGAGTATAGCAGTCTCGAGGTTGATGTGCGGGATTATGAGCCCAAAAGCGCGCTAGTTGCAGAAGATAATGGCCTCTATTTTTACAATAAGCTTGCGATGCAGTTAAAAAAATATCTAAATTCTTCTGCGAAAGTTTGGTTGGAGATCGGATTTAGGCAAGGGGAAGATGTGAAAAAAATATTTCGCGATGCCCATTGGGATACCTTTTCTTTAATTCAGGACTATGCGGGTATTGATAGATTTTTAAAAGCGGAGCAGATATGAAACTGTTAAATTTCCTTCTTGTTAGTATTTTTTTAATTAATTCCACCTTATCTGCTAGCATTGATATGCGCTCTCATTCTTTCAAAGAGGTACTTAGGTTGACCGGTATCAACCCCGAGCTTTCTGATAACGAGATTGTCACAACCATTGATAAGGAATGGCGCTTGAAGACGAAGGAGAGATCGCAGGCAACGGATACTGAGGAGTGGAGTAATTTGAGGGAATTATTGATGCCTCATTTTGAGTTGCTTGGATTAGTAAATACTATCGAACCAATGCAGCAGTTCTACGCTTCCGCACTTATTGTTGGGGCGAAGATGGTTCGAGTGGAAAAGCGTATCGAGTCCTTTCTAGAACGGATAAGTAATGAATCGTTAACTGTGGGCACTCTCTATCTCTTAGCTGGAGAGCGCAGACTAGAAGAGGATGAAAAGGAAATGCTACGAAAGATGGATCTTTTCGCAGAAGATGAAAGGGATATGGTTGAATTGGTGGCAGCTCGAATGATCCCGTCTAATGTGAATTATGTCGTGATTAAAGCATGTAAGGCAGATGGTGCCATAAGGGCAACTTCTGTAGAAACACTAACAGAATGGCTCACAAATGATCCTGATTCACCAACTTTGCTGATAAGTTCGCAACCCTACGGTCTCTATCTCTTATCTTTTGCCAAGGGTGTAGTTCCCGAGCGTTATAAATTGGATCTTTTGGCTGTTGAAACTGTAGAGAATAGGGTGTCTATTTACCTCGATACTTTGGCAAGAAGCGCTAAGTTTTTTCTAGATTGTGTAAACTGAGTTTTGGCTATTACAAGATCTTGTTTTAAACGAAAACGACTGAAACCTGCTTGTTTTTTTATCAAATCTCTTAGGTAATACTTTGTCGGGGATTATCACACTTGAATGTAAATATTAATTTAACCCTTATCCTCTCTTTTTCCCTTGAAATTGAATGATTTTTTAAGTATTCTATCTGCTTTAGTTGTGAACTGTAGTTCTCGCTGAGTCTTTTCAGGCTAAAAGGTCCTTATGGAAATCTCTTTTTTAACCTCTTAAATTAGAGTTATCAGCCTTTTAATGTTTCCTAGAAGTATCAGCGACAAACGTACTTGAAATTGGTCTTGTTAGGACAATGCTCGGTATTTTAACAGAAAAAATGCAGGATCTTTGCTCTCGTATTGCGGGAAAGAAGAAACTGACAGAAGATAACATCTCTGATGCTGTTCGTGAGGTGCGCTTAGCCCTGCTTGAAGCAGACGTAAACTACGGTGTTGTTAAGACACTTGTGAAGCGCGTTAAAGAAGAAGCTGTGGGCGAAAAGGTGATCAAGTCTGTCTCCCCGGGTCAGCAATTTATCAAAGTTGTGCATGATGAACTCGTGAAGTTGATGGGCGAACAGGAGACTGTTCTTGATCTGAAAGCAAAGCCTGCAATATTTTTGATGTGCGGTTTGCAAGGCTCGGGTAAAACAACACATACCGCGAAACTTGCAAATTATTTGAAAAAAGAGGGGAAGTGCCGCAAACCTCTCCTTGTTGCTTGTGATTTGCAACGACCAGCAGCTGTCGATCAACTAATCTTCTTGGGAAAACAGATCGAAACTCCCGTCTTTAGCATCCCCGGTGAGAAGAACCCTGTAAAGGTTGCTAAAGCTGCTTTGCATAAGGCTCAGGAAGAAAATTTTGATTTACTGATTGTCGATACAGCCGGACGTTTGCATATAGACGAGGACATGATGCAGCAGCTTGAAGATTTAAAAGCGCTGCTCAATCCTAATGAGATTATATTTGTGGCTAATGCGACAACAGGACAGGATGCTGTCAACGTCGCTAACGAATTTAATAACCGTGTCTCGATGTCAGGTACTATCTTAACGATGTTAGATGGAAATACACGTGGCGGCGCGGCAATTTCAATTCGTGAAGTTACAAATAAGCCTTTGCTGTTCGAGGGAATCGGCGAAAAGATGGGAGATATGCAGGTCTTCAATCCTAAGTCGATGGCTGACCGTATTTTGGGAATGGGTGATACCATTAACTTGGTTAGGAAGGCTCAGGAGCATTTTGATGAAGAGGAAGCTAAAAAATTAGAAAAGAAGATGCGTACAGCGACATTTTCTTATGAAGACTATCTCAATCAAATCCAAACCGTGAAAAAAATGGGATCCATTAAAGGTTTACTTGGAATGTTGCCTGGAATGGGAGCGATGAAGGGAATGGATTTTGATGACAAAGAATTCTTTAAAGTAGAAGCAATTATTCAATCTATGACTCCAAAAGAACGAGCGGAATCATGTGAGCTGATTGTGCCCCGTCGAAAGCGCATTGCGAAAGGAAGCGGAACATCGGTTAATGATGTGAATAAGTTAATTAAATCGTTTAAACAAGCAAAAAAGTTTTTTAAAAACATGCCCAATATGAAAAAAATGGAAAAGTTAATGGGAGGAAACCAATGGCGTTAAAAATTCGTTTACGTCAACAGGGTAAGAGAAATCAACCCTTTTATCGTTTGGTTGTGACAGACTCACAATCAAGACGCGACGGTATTTACCGTGAAGCAATAGGATGGTATAATCCTATGCAGAATGAACAGGAAAAAAATATTTTTGTGAAAGCGGATCGCGTTCAGCACTGGTTAGACAATGGTGCTATCCTATCTGAAAAAGCAAGATGTCTCGTAATGAGAGCAGCTCCGGAAGTTGCTAATCGACTCAGAGAGAAAGAACTTGCTCATCGTGCCAAAATGACCGCTAAGCGCAAGGAGAAAAGTAAGGCGTAGCAAGTGAGTCATGAAATTTGATATTTTGTCACTTTTTCCCGAGTACTTTAGCGGCCCGTTTGATGAAAGCATCATAAAACGGGCTCGAGAAGCAGGAAAATTGGTCATCAATCAGGTTAACATACGAGACTTTGCTGAAGACCGACATAAAACCGTTGATGACCGTCCTTACGGTGGAGGACCAGGAATGGTTCTGATGCCAGGACCGGTGACTAAAGCCATTCGCAGTGTGAAACAGGATGGTTCAAAGGTGATTTGTTTATCACCGCAAGGGAAGAAGTTAAATGCAGCACTTTGCCGTGAATTCGCAAAATGCGACCACTTGATTCTCTTGTGTGGACATTATGAAGGCATTGACGAGAGAGTGATACAGAGCGATGTTGATGAAGAAATTAGCATTGGCGACTATGTTCTCACAAGTGGATGCGCAGCAGCGATAATTTTTGTCGATGCCGTTAGCCGCTTCGTCCCCGGCGTGATTGGACATGAGGACGCAGCAAGAGAAGAAACATTTGAATATGGAAGGTTTGATTGTCCGCATTTTACGCGGCCTGAAGTCTTTGAAGGAAAAGCAGTTCCCTCAATCTTGATGAGTGGGCATCATCAAAAGATTGCGGAATGGCGAGAGCAGGCAGCAATAGATAAGACGAGTAAAGTGCGACCAGATTTATTAAAAATAATGGGAGAAAAAAATGAGTAGATCAACAGTGATTCAAAAGCTGGAAAAGCAGCAGATGAAGCAGGAAATTCCTGATTTTCGCATTGGGGATACAGTGCGTGTTCATACACGTATTATCGAAGGTGATAAGGAGCGTGTTCAGGTGTTTACTGGAACAGTAATTGCTCGCAAAGGAACTGGAGTTTCCGAAACATTTTCCGTACACCGTGTTGCTTATGGTGAAGGAATGGAGCGTGTCTTTCCTCTGCATAGCCCAAGAGTGGCGCAAATTGAAGTTGTTAAACGTGGGCATGTTCGTCGCTCCAAGCTTTATTACTTAAGAGGGACATCAGGTAAGAAAGCTAAAGTTAAAGGTAAGCTTGGCCCAGTTCGTCGCGAAGTTACTGCTAAAGAAAAAGAGTTGCCGAAGGAACATGAAAAAGTTTCTGAAGATAATAACGATACCGTTGATTTAGAACCAAATGTGCCGAACGAAGTAGCGACAGATGCAGTCTCTAAAGAAGAAACCGCCGAGTCTAGAGTACAATAGTAAGCCACCTAATCTCTTGCGTTTTGAGAACGAGGCGCACCAAAAGGGATTTCGTGCAATTGCGGGAATTGATGAAGCGGGCCGCGGTCCCCTTGCGGGACCAGTTGTTGCGGCCGCTTGCATGATTCCCCATGATCTTTATATTCCCGGTGTTAATGATAGCAAAAAGTTATCTCCACGACAGCGGGAACATCTTTTTGAAACTATTATTTCTAATGATAGCATCCAGTACGGTATAGGAATTGTCTCACCTCAGGAAATTGATCAGATCAATATTTTGCAGGCAACAATCTGTGCGATGATAAATGCTACTAATGCACTTCCGAGTCAACCTGATATGCTCTTAGTCGATGGTTTGCAATTACCACACTCTGATATTCCCTGCCAAAAAATCATTAAAGGTGACAGCTTATCTCAGTCCATTGCTGCTGCTTCAATTCTTGCTAAAGTGACGCGAGACAAACTGATGGTCGACTACCACACTAGGTGGCCACACTACGGCTTTGATAAGCACAAAGGATATGGCACGCGAAAGCATTTAGAGGCGATAAAACAATATGGAGCTTGCGAAATTCATCGTATGAGTTTCGCTCCTCTTAACGCTCTTTCCTTTTCCGCTCAGTAGATCCGAAGATTTTTTGTAAGTTTTCAACGCGCTTTCTAAAGAGATTTTCAACTTGTTTGTTATAATCCCGTTCATCAAGCTTGCGAGTAAGAGCTTTTTCCCGCTCTTTTTTTCGCTCCATTCTTTTCTTGCTTTTCCTTCTTTCAGAGCGACTTTTGTCAATGGTAAATTGCGATACCGCCTGATGAAGAAAATTTGATATAGTTTTATCAGGTGTTCGTGAACGCGCGGGATTCAATGAATAGGTATGCTGCGAACTACCATCGACTTTTTTATTCGTTTCTTTTCTATGAGTTTTTGACTTGGTGTTTATAGCCTGCTCCGGTTGTCGGCGACTTTCCAAAAGAGATTCAAGCGCATCATCAAGTGCTGCGGGATTTTCCTTATTAATTGTATCACTTGTCACGTTAAGAATTGTGCCTTCATCTTCATCAGTTTCCTTAACAAGACAGCTAATATTTCTTCCTTGTAGATTTTTATCAGTCGTAATTAACTGTTTCCCTTCATGCAAAAAGGCGATTGCGCCAGATTCGATATACTCTTTTAGCTTGGAAAAGGAGAGGGTTTCAAGATTAAGTCTTTGAACGACAACGCCTTTATCTGTCAAATTAAGCGGTTTTTTGGCGATTTTGACCGCATTTTTTAAATCTAACCCAAGTCCTTGAAACAGAAGGTTTACAGGAGTAGAACTTGGTTCATCAGGTTTGTGTGTTTTCATAAACTCAGACATAACGAAATCCCTAAAAAACCACCACAAAATATATTTTGGGTGTTTTTATTAATTGAAACCAACAACATCTTGTCGATTTAATTGATGATAAATTTGTAGTTACTATAAAGTGGTGAAAATCGAGGTTATATATGCAGAATAAAGTAAAAAATTATCTTGTGTCTGTCTCGGTTGCAGACTTGAGAAGAGTTCCTAAGGAGCGTAGTTTTCGGAATCAAGGGGATCGATTACAAGAAACCCAGCTTTTGTTCAATGAAGGATTAAAAGGGTATGAGAGAAATAATGGCTGGGTTTTTGTTGAAGCTGTTGAGCAAAAAAAATATTTGTCAAGTGGGGAGTGGCGCGGTTATCCAGGTTGGGTTCGGGCAGAGCAGCTTGTGGAAGTCGATGGGTTTACGAAGCCCGATTTGTGTGTGGTTGAGCCCTGGATACAAGTTCATGAAAAGCCGGATGATAAAAGCTTGAATTTAATTCGAATCTCAATGGGAACAAGGCTAACTGTTTGTGGAGAAGAGAAAGAGTGGTGGTGGATTGGAATGCCGGATGGTTCTAGAGGAGCTGTGGAAAAACGGGCGTGTCGTAAAGTGGGGGAGAGCTTAGTTAAAAATTGGAGAGAAGACCTTGTTATGATGGGTGAGAAGCTGAAGGATGCACCTTATTTATGGGGAGGGAGGAGCGCTTATCTTCCGGGGTGTAATGCTTCATTTACGAGCGTTGACTGCTCTAGCCTTGTTGAGCTTCTGTATCGCATTCAAGGGAAACAGCTTCCCAGAGATGCGCATGATCAATTTTTACAGTGCCATAAAAAAGAAAGTAACCAGTTGAAACTGGGAGATCTTGTCTTCTTAGCGGAAACAAAAAAGCCGTTTCGTGTATCACATGTGATGATTTATGCCGGCAATGATCATTTT
>JAJFMB010000243.1 GCA_021772355.1 Chlamydiota bacterium
TTTGGAGACCGCTGCTCTACCAAACTGAGCTACACACCCTCAAATAGTTACTAGACAGATCTTATAAACAGATCTGTCTAGCAACATTTCTATACCTACTCAACAATTTCAGAAACTGTTCCGGCACCGATAGTACGACCACCTTCGCGAATAGCAAAGCGCATACCTTTTTCCATAGCAACCGGTGAAATCAGTTCCGCTGAAACCTCAACATTATCACCAGGCATAACCATTTCAACTCCACTTGGAAGCTCAACGGAACCTGTAACGTCTGTTGTACGGAAATAAAATTGAGGACGATATCCAGTGAAGAATGGTTTATGTCTTCCACCTTCTTCTTTAGTTAGTACGTAGACTGGTCCTTTAAACTTCTTATGCGGTGTGCATGAACCCGGAGCAGCTAAAACCATTCCACGCTCTACACCTTCCTTATCAAGACCACGAAGTAGGATACCAACGTTTTCACCAGCACGTGCTTCGTCTAGGATTTTGTTAAACATCTCTAAACCTGTAGCAACAGTTTGTCTTGTATCTGCAAGACCAACCAACTCAAGTTTATCGTTAATTTTTACAACACCTCTTTCGACACGACCAGTAGCAACTGTACCACGACCAGAGATAGAGAAAACGTCCTCGATAGGCATCAAGAATGGCTTATCAACATCACGCTCTGGAGTTGGCACGCTATTATCAACTGTTTCCATCAATTCTTTGATAGCGTCAACATATTTCTGATCGCCTTCTAATGCTTTTAATGCTGAACCACGAATAATTGGGCAATCTTTGTATCCTTTAGACTCCAATAGTTCATGAAGTTCCATTTCAACGAGATCAAGAAGCTCTGCATCTTCCTCTCCCAACATGTCGCATTTGTTGAGGAAAACAACGATAGAAGGAACCTGCATCTGACGAGCCAATAGAATGTGCTCGCGAGTTTGAGGCATAGCACCGTCTGTTGCAGCAACCACAAGTATAGCGCCGTCCATCTGTGCAGCACCAGTAATCATGTTTTTGACGTAGTCGGCGTGACCTGGACAGTCAACGTGTGCGTAATGACGATTCGCCGTTTCGTATTCGACGTGAGATGAGTTGATTGTAATACCGCGAGATTTTTCTTCTGGTGTATTATCAATTGATTCGTAGTCGCGGAATGCTCCGCCACCTGCTTCAGCCATAGTTTTAGTAATAGCTGCGGTTAGTGTCGTTTTACCATGGTCAACGTGGCCAATGGTTCCAATATTTACGTGTGGCTTCGTCCGCTTAAACGCTTCTTTTGCCATTGTTAGTGTCCTCCGTTAGGCTCAAGTAATTTCTTTTTATAATTTAGTACTTCTGCCCAGAATAGGAATTGAACCTACGACCGCTTGCTTACCATGCAAGTGCTCTACCCCTGAGCTATCTGGGCATTGCTTGTAAACAAATACAATCCAATGCGGCTTAAAAGCTTGTCAATATATAGTGTTATACAAAAAAAATCAACACTATTTTGTGCTGACACTCTATTTTGCATAATTTTATCTTTGACGGAAGATGATGCGAGCTTTACTAAGATCATAAGGAGACATTTCAACCGTAACCGTATCCCCTACTAATACACGGATATTTTTCATCCGCATCTTACCACACAAATGCGCGATAACTTTTAATCCATTTTCTAGTGACACCCGAAAAGTCATATTTGGAAGTAATTCCTCCACGGTGCCATCAATTTTAATCGTATCTTCTTTTGCCATATATCCGTAATTTTTAAAAAATTGACCTCTAATATCATTAATATTAAATACTAATCATATGAAATTGTCAAGCGTATCGCTCTTTGAATTGTGATTACTGCGGATATAGTGAAATGCTGGCTAGCAATTTCAGTGGCATTTGAGAAGGTTTAAGAACTACAAAATATAACTTAACAGGAAAGAACTACCCTTTTTTGCGAAATGGAAACCACGGAATAAAACTACTAGTTGTTTTTTGATACTCGCGATAAGCATCCCCTTTAGACCTAAGCGCTTCATCTTCAGCAATAGGAATGCCTGAATATTGTGTCAGAAGATAGAGCATGATGAGTGGCGATACAATTGCGATCCATCCTCCCGGAGCAGGTAAAGCGATGAAAAAATATCCGATCCAAACGATCCATTCAAAAAAGTAGTTGGGGTGACGCGACACTTTCCACAAACCAACCTGACACACTTTCCCTTCATTAGATGATTTTTCTTTAAAGTTTGCTAACTGGTAATCAGCAAAAGCTTCACCTGCAACACCAATTCCCCAAATGCAAAATCCGGCAAATTCAAAATACGACCAATTATTGTTACTCAGGCTAATAATTAGAAAAGGTATGGATATGATCAAAACCAATACCCCTTGAAATAAATACATCATTAAAAATTTAAAATCATTTCGATCCTTTCCCCAACCTTCACGGATTGCTTGATAGCGGGGGTCCTCAGGAGAAATCAAAAACCTTTGTAAGAGATGATAGGCAAGACGCAACCCCCAAATACTCACTAATACGGCAATCAGAAGCCTACGCCAAATGTCGCCATCCGCTAGGGAAAAATATGCCCACACAACCATAACATAGCCCAAAGCCCAACCTATATCTACTATCCCGGCATTACGACGAAATAAATATATACACCACAAAATAAGCATCATTCCAATTACTAAAATAAAACTTGCTCCTAGCATCTGAAATACAGTTGACATGGCTCCTCCTAATCGTTACGTACCAACATACAAAAAAAACATTTACATGCCACCAAAAATCTAAATTATGTTATAGTCGCAGGCATGTCTATTACATGCCTGGATAAACAAGCAAACATCGAAGCTTTTTTTGCCAATTGCCGCTCCTCGGAAGATAGGTACAAAAAGATTATTGAATTAGGGAAAAATCTTTCTCCGCTAGATGAGAGCGAAAAGAGTTCCGAAAATCTCGTAAGAGGTTGCCAAAGTCAAACTTATCTAATCAGTATTTTAGATGGCGACGTTATCCGATTTCGCGCAGCGTCTGACGCTCTTATTTCAGCCGGTTTGGCCGCCCTACTTATTCTTGCCTACGACGGTGAATCTCCAGAAACACTGTTATTATGTCCTCCAGATTTCTTGGATAAGCTTGGTATTAACGCATCACTCACTCCTAACCGAGCAAACGGTCTCCACAGCATGCATCTTCGCATGAAACAAGATGCGCTACACTTACTCACTCAAAAATAGACAGATAAACTCTCTTTTATACCCGTGCCTATAGGAAGTAGTTATCCTTGTTCAACTTGTTGAACATTGTGGATTTCGATAATGTCGTTGTATGAAAAGATGCATCCGGACTGCATGAGCAACTCAATCATAAGGGAGATAAAAAAGAACATAAAGATAAAGGTTAAAGCAACCCGACCTCCGGGAAAAGGCTTGGAGTTTGGATATTTCATCACATAGTGACCGATCCAATACATAAGAACGGGGATCATGCCGTTCTGTATCGTGTCGCCGATTCCTCCAGTAAGGTCCATTGCAACTAAAAAGGCCCGTTCAAATTGTGTAGCAAAGAGAAGAGTGGGCAAAACAATAAGCACTGCCAAATAGATTTGCCCCAATCCTGTTTTCTCAATTTTTAATCCATCTGACAAAAAGTCGTAAAGCCCCAATGTCATACCAAAGAAAGAGGTGACGATGGCAAAAAAGGCAAAATATTCGGCAATATAATACACCCACCAACCGCTAACATGCTCGCGTAAAAATTGTGTAGGAGGAGTCCCTTGACAAAGCGCTTCACCTAGACCTTTTGCCCCCTCTACGGGAATAATTCCCAGAATTAAGGCTTGCCAAAGCGCATAAACGATATAGGTAATGACCGTTCCCCCTACAATCGCCCAACGCAAAGCTTTTTTATTTCGTTTGAGGTATGGAGTAAGTGAAGGGACCATGGTTTGAAAACTAAACGCAGTAAGAAGAATTGGTACAGATACGAATGAAGTCCTCCATTTTTGGTAACCCAGTAGATGAGCTTTCACTTCAGGCAAACCTGTCACAAGAAGAGCAACGTAAGCTGCGATCATTGAGACAAATAAAATAGTGTTTACTCGCCCGACAAGTATATTACCCAACACCACAATCATTCCGAATAATAAAATAAAGATCGTACACCCAACATCCTTTACCATCGGAACTTGAAGAAACTCAGAAAAGAATTCAGCGATTTGAACTCCCCCTCCTGCTGTATATGCGACAATGGAAGCATAGCTAATGAAGAGATAAAGAACCCAACTCACGACCTTACCCGGAACTCCAAGAATACGTGATGTCATCGTTATCACGTGTACTCCCTCCTCCATCCACAAACTTACCTCAAGAAGAAGTAGAGCAGAAATGGTCATGGCGAGCGCACAGAGTGACATTATGAATAACGAAGGAAATAACCCGCTAACTCCTGTAACTAGAGGTAGCGCTAACATACCTCCGCCAATACAGGTACCGGCAACTAAAAACATTGCAGATAGAGTGTTTCCTATACTTTGTTGAGACATATCAATCCTTTAATCAGAAATATTATAGACCTATAAGACTTAAGAAAAAAGAAAAATGCTTAAGATGATGCGATTTTAATCAATCTTTCAAAAAGTTGATAAACCTCATCAGTATTTGTAAGCGTATAATTCGCTGCAGTAGAATGAGGTGAGTCCTGCACAGCTATGCTAAGACCG
>JAJFMB010000244.1 GCA_021772355.1 Chlamydiota bacterium
CACATTTTTCGAATCCATCCGGAGAGACAAGTGCTAAAGAGCATTCGTAATAAGCAGCTCTTTCAAGGCCACTCATCCCTTGCATGTTGTTAAGCAACAATTTACGATTTTCAGCATCTGTGGCATCTTCACCGGCATAACGGCGTGAACGCACTCCGGGAGCTCCTTCCAGTTTTGGAACCACAAGCCCTGAGTCATCTGCAAGAACCCAGACCTTCAAATGCTCTGCCGCATGTTTTGCTTTTGCTAAAGCATTTTCCTGAAAAGTTTTACCCTCTTCTTGCAAAGGTTGGTATTTTGGAAATTGGTGCAATGAAAGAATATCTACGTGCATCAATGACTTGAACATCTCACGCAGTTCGCGAATTTTGTGTACATTATTACTTACAATCACCACTTCCATTTCAGCCTTTACTCCTTAGCAAAACGATTGCTTAAAGACATCACTTTATACTCTTCATCTTTAAAACGGAAGCTTTCCCCTTCATGACATCCTAACATCGTTTGGGCAAGAAGAGACTGAAAAGACAAAATATTTTCATCAGTGTTTGCGTCCCATGGACCTAAAATAGTGTACGTTATCACTTTATCATGAGAATCTTGCAGCTTAACAATACTTCCAACACAAACTTCTCCGGGGGTAATATCCAGATAAGTAATTACTCGTGCTCGATTCAGTTGTTCAGAAAGAATTTTCATTTCCGATTGTAAACGAGCCCGTTTCTCTAAGGCATATTTGTACTCAGAATTTTCCCTCAAGTCTCCATAAGAACGGGCAGTTTCAATTTCTCGAGCCACCTCGATCATCTCTTTTGTCCCAATTTCGCGGATGCGATCTTGAACCTTCAAATACCCTTCCTCAGTCGTCCAAATGATATGTCCATCCATATCATCAACACCTGAACGTTTTTTCTCAGAAAGCTCAGGGTAAACAACTTCAGCTAAAGAACGCATAATACTTTTATCATTCTCTGTCAAAGAGTGGCACTTGGAAACGAGCAATAAAAACTCTTTAATGTAGTCAAGACTTGTTCCTTCAATCACCTCTCTCACTAGAGCATATCGTTTTTGAGTCAGCAGCTGTACCATCTTCTTAGTCAAGTCGCGATATTCGTCTTTCGATTCAATTTCGCTAAGAAGAATAAAGAAACCTTCAAAAAAGTTACAAATCCCTTCTTTTTGGCTAAATGGAAGCTCTTTTTTGGTATGGGTTGCAATTTTTTGGAAATACCAAACAAATAAATCGGGATTTGCAAGAGGGCGATGTAGAAGAGTTTGCAATGTTTCCATCAAATCTTCTTTTGCCCCTGCTTTATTGAGTTCGATCAGTAAGAAATCACGAAGCTGACCTTGAGACACAGTCGTAAATAATTGTAAGAACAACTCCTTCCAATCAGAACGCACACGATGCATCATCATCATTGCACGTTTCTTTAAGGCAACAATCTCCATTTCCTCTATCAAGGATAAAATATCTTCATGAGAGCGTACCATCTCCTCGGCTCGCTTGCCCGCTTCATCATCATGTAAAAGATGCTTCAAAAAAAGATCGACTTGCAAACTCAAACATTCCGAGACCTGAGGATCCTGCAAAATAGCGTGCGCTTTCTGTACAATGGACTCTTTCATGCTAGCGTCTTTAACTAAATGAGGGTGATCTCTAACGAGTTGATAAAGAGATTGTAACTGCTGGTCAAGACTCTGCTCTTCATGCACCGCTGATTCAATGCGCTCTTCATGAGTTAAAGCTTCTTTTCTCAATCGGAATGGTTCTCTTTGAGACTCGGGAGCTGTAATCAAAGGGTGTTTCTTTAACTTAGCTCTTGCCCCTTGCCACCAACGACTCCACTCCTCTTCAGGAATAATAAGTTCACATACCTCTTCTTTAATTTCAGATGCTGTTTTCGGTCCCAAATCGCGTAATAACATTTCAACCAGACCAATTGCATCTTTTTTTGCTTCGGCTTCTAAAAGATCGGGATCACCGAAACGTCTTGCTAGAAAATGATCGTCTTCTAATGGAATAAGCGTCTTAAAAGCAATAGGAAAGGTTACGGAACGAACAGCCGGTACGTTCTCAAATTCCACACTTAATTGTTCTCTGATCAAAGAAATCTCCATGATTTCTCCAGTTCCCCAACCCGCCTTGTGATATACAAACTTACCCTTTTGCATATGATTGAGCAAAACATAATGGCTAATTGCTCCTTGAAAGGTGTCACGCGCGCGTAAACCAATAAGTCGGATCCGTTCATTAAATTCACGCTGACTTCCAAAACGTTGCTCTAGTAGCTGGTACGCGGCATCGGCAAGAACAGGGTTGTTTGTTGTTTGTAAATCTAAAATCTCTTGTAAAACCTCAAAAAACAACTTTTCTTCCTTAACGCCTTGCCATAGAGGTAGAGCGGCCTCAACATATTTTCCAAAGGTATCGGCAAAGTCGGAATTCTTAATCAGCCTCAGGATTCCCAACAACTCTTTGGCATCGGCAGTATCATTTGTGCAGTACTCCTCCCATAAGGTAAGCAGTTTAGAAATATTACGCTCTTCTGCCTGAAATTCAAATTCCTCTAAATAACTCATATTTATTACCTGGCTACTCATAATCTTTAACTAGTTGCTAATATGTTTTGATCCTCAGAAAATCACCCAACTTATTTATTTCCAGTGATTCCTCAGGGGATTATAGAACTTGTTCTCATTAATAGCAAACACCTGCAATATCCTCCTGCACGGAAAAAGACTATGGTCATTCAAGTTAACGAAAATTTGAATATTTATAATATTTATGTTAAAATAATATTAATTAAAGAAATAAGTAGATCTATGGCACCTGAAGAAAGTATCTTTGACGAAGCCTCAAAAAGGCCCAAAAAAAAGAAAGTCGTTGAAAAGAAAAAAAGTTTTAAGCTTTTTGACGACATTCCACCCTCCAACGCTAGAGGAGCCTACAAAGAACTAGGTGTAGAACCTGAAATGAAAGAGATCTTTGGTAAGATTGACAACATGCGACAAGAAATTGTGACTAAAATGGAGAATGTCTTTCAAAAAGGGGGAATTTCACAAGATGAATTGGGAGAATACCTCCATAATCCCGATAATTTTAGCGATCAAGAGTGGAAATTCGTTTCCGGACGTCGCGATGAAATTATGAACGACCTCTGGAAGTTAGTAGGGAAAAACACAAAAGAAGTTCATAAAAAGAAAAAAAAGAAAAAAGTTTCGGGAGAGCGAAAACGAAAAACGTTAGGAAGTCGAAAAAAATGGATTCCCATGAGGTAATCTCTTGATAGAGCGAATTGATTTATTTATGCCGGTACGTAGTCGTTACGATGTCTTGCATCATTTTACTATAAAGTTATGTGAAGCATTAATCCGCTCAGGAGCAAAGTGCCGCCTGTTAGCTGCCGAAAGAGAAAATCCTAAACCCTTTCTAGATGAAATCTTTAGCAATCCACCCACCTGCACACTTTCCTTCAATGGGCTTCTTCCAGACGAAGAGGGTAATTTCTTTTGCGATATGATCAACATACCCCACGTGGCATGCCTGGTCGATACACCCAATCAATTTATTACACTCACACGCAGCCCTCTCTCTATCATTACCTGTTCAGATAAAGCGGGTTGCGATTTTTTTCGAGGCCTTAATCATCAAAACGTTATCTTTATGCCACATGGCGTCGACAAAAACCTAGCCGGACCTATTGAAAATAATCGTTCTTACGATGTCACCTTACTCGCTTCTTTTATTGATTACGAACATCTTAGCAAATCATGGGCAAGTCGATTCCCCCCTTCCGTCTGCAACGCTCTTAACGAAGCTGCAGAACACACCCTACTAACCCCAAATATTACTTACTATCAAGCCTTTGTGGAAGCAATTAACCGGCAAGTCACTAAACCGGGTGGCATTCACCCCAAAGACCTCGATTTTATCGAACTTTTGGACGAACTCGTCATGTATATCAAAGGCAAAGGAAGGGCTGATCTCGTCACCTCAATTAAAGATGCCAATGTCACAATTTTTGGCTCAACTTCTGAAGGGGACCGCTCTTGGAAAGATTTCTTAGGCTCTAAACACCCCAACATCACGACATGCGACCCGATCCCCCACGACCAGGCAATAGAAGTGATGAAAAAAAGCAAAATCGTTTTAAATAATACTCCCTGGGTTACTCACGGAGCTCATGAACGCCTTTTTAACGGGATTGCCTGTGGTGCACTCACACTAACAGATCAAAATGATTACTTATCAGAGACTTTCACAAACGAAAATAATATCGCTTTTTACAAAAAAAGTTCCTTAAACGAACTCAATGCCCTTGTAAACACTTACCTCTCTGATGAACAGAAGCGCCTCAGCGTTGTTGAAAAAGGAAGAGAAGTTGTCATGCGCCATCACACCTGGGATCACCGCGCCAAGCAGCTTATTCTAGAGTTGGAACCCATCCTAAAGCACTTGAGTTAAAAAACGGGTTTCCCTGTTCTTCTTTCAAGAGTAATCAAACCAATCTTAATGCTATTCTTTTTTACATCAGGCTGTGGACAGTAACACTGGCACGATTGTAGCGAGTGGTTATATTTTTTTTGGTCGTGAATTTTTTGACCGAGAGTAAGGATTTGATCTTTTAAAGTTAAAAACTGACTATCACCATCTACTGCCTTAGGGATAGCTTCTATAGCGCTCTCTTCTACCACTTCCATCTTGGTTATCATCAGCTCCCTAAGCTTACGCATATCGTTGACCAAAACAACTCTATTTTCATTGAGTATCAATTGACTGACGCGATCTTTATTTAGTATTGCATGTTGTTCAGCGTGCATATTCGCAAGAACCTCGCGCAACACACTCACTTCACGCGACATAATATCGTGTAAATCTTCAAACAACTCTTCGCGCTGGCTTTGATCATTCATAAGATTACCCTCTCAGACTTGCCGTATAGCGTTCTTCTATATATAATGTTGCACATCAATCATCAAACACTATTTTTTTTATGACATATCTTTTTGAAACTAAAAGGCTCATGGAATGGTTCCTAATGGCAAAACGGGAATTGCCATGGAGAAAAAACCCCACGCCATACGCTGTTTGGGTTTCAGAAGTGATGCTCCAACAAACACAAGTATCTGTTGTCATTCCCTATTATAAAAAGTGGATGCTGCGCTTTCCCTCTATTAAAATACTTGCTCAAGCCTCTCAAGATGAGGTGATAAAGCACTGGGAAGGGCTGGGTTATTACTCCCGTGCTCGCAATCTTCATGCAGGTGCGCAACAAATTATGCAGCAGTATCAAGGAGAACTCCCTCGGAATGCTCATGAACTACTAAAAATCAAAGGACTCGGTGCTTATACAGTTGGGGCCATCCTCAATTTTGCTTTTCACCAAAGAGCTGCCGCCGTAGATGGTAATGTGATCCGCGTGTTAAGTCGATATTTTGCATTAGAAGACGACATTTCTAAACCCTCTACCCTTAAAAACATCACACATATAGCAGAAAAAATCCTACCAGACAAAACCCCGTGGATCATTACTGAAGCACTGATAGAACTAGGAGCAACAGTATGCAAAAAATCACCACTTTGCAGACAGTGCCCCGTGAAAAAACATTGTCAAGGGTACTTACAAGGAAAAGCAGAACAACTTCCCATAAAAAGCAAACGAATCGCAATCGAAAACCTCTACCGCGCCGTAGCCGTGATCAAGCATGAAGACTCCTTTTTAATTCAAAAAGGAAAAAAAGGCAGAGTCATGTCAGATCTTCACGAATTTGCATATTTCGAACTTTCTGATCAAAAAATAGAAGAGCGGGAATTTCAAGAGAAAATATACCAAACCTATCAACTGCATACCACTTTCTCCTCATGGCTTCCTCAAGAACAGCACGGGTTTACGCGGTTTCGTGTTACCCTGCTTCCGGCACTTTTCCATGTTCAAAAAAAGAGACTGATCCAGGGATTTTCATGGTTAACTTTGCAAGAAATGCAAAACGTTGCCTTCTCTGCCGGCCACCGAAGGGTTATGAATAGAATCTCTGCTGAAAATCAGTGCATTTTGACAGAAATGAAGTAATCCTATAGTGTAATGTACAAAACTAGTTATCTTTAGGTTGTCGCCGTTGACTCTCATTTGGGACATCTATCAAGATAGAACCTATAAAGTGGAGGTCTCAAATGTCCCAAGCAAAAAAAGGCGATCGCGTAAAAATTCACTATGCGGGAAAAACAAAATCCGGACAGGAATTTGATTCGACTCAAGGTGAAGAACCTATAGAACTTCAAATCGGCAACGGTGATTTATGGCCGAGCATCGAAACTGCTCTTGTTGGAATGAACCCTGGCGACAAAAAAACTATCGAGTTGCCACCTGAAGAAGCTATCCCTTACGTAGACGATTTAGTTTTCGAAGTGCAAAAATCACAGCTTCCAGATGACATTCCTCTTGAAGAAGGTACCCTCCTACAGCTTATGCAACCCGATGGAAATGCTACTTTGGTAAAAATTGTCACCTCATCTGACGATACCGTCACAATTGATGCCAATCACCCTCTTGCCGGAGAAGAACTTTCCTTCGCCCTTGAGTTAGTAGAGATATGCAAATAAGGTTACTTTTTTTTCTATTCCTTTTTTGTTTCAATCAATTAAGTGCAAAGCAGCAGCAATGGGAGCCCGATTTTCTCATTGTTGGTGCGCAAAAGTCCGGAACTACCGTTTTAAGTTCCCTGCTTCGTCAACATCCACTCATTCTTAAGAGCAGAGGCGGAGAAGTTCACTTCTTTGATAACAATTTTTACAGGGGAGTTGAGTGGTATAAAACAAAGTTTCTCCCTCGTCCTGATCAAAACTATCTTCTTTTTGATAAATCTCCTTATTACCTTTTTCATCCTCTTGCACCGGAACGCGCCCACTCGCTATATCCCAACTTAAAGATTATTATAATTTTACGTAATCCTGTCGATCGTGCCTACTCGCAGTACTGGCACAATAAAAGAAGAGAAAACAGAGAACCTCTATCTTTTGAAGAAGCCATAGCAGCTGAACCTGAAAGAATACAGGGCGAAGAAGAAAAAATGATTGCCAACCCCCGCTATTTTAGCCACGCGCATATGCATTGCTCTTATCTTAGTCGGGGAGTCTATATCACTCAAGTGCAGCGCTGGCTAGATTATTTCCCCAAGGAGCAGGTTATGATTATCTCTTCAACTGACCTGCACACTAACACAGATCGCGTAATAAATAAACTCTTCAACTTTCTTGGCGTTCCGGAGTTTCACGACTTAAAAGTAAGAAAATCGAAATCCAATTATGATCCTATGAATCCGAAACTACGACAAAAACTCATCGATTATTTCCGCCCACACAACGAAGAATTAGAAGCCTTCTTAGGAAGAGAATTCAACTGGCATTAGACTTTTTGTTATTTTCCCAGAGCTTTAGATACTTGTAAAAGGCTGTGTTACCGTTGTAAACAGAAATAACAAAGCCTTCATATCCTCCAAGAAACCCACGCTGCAAAACATAGCTCTTAAAAAAGCTATAAAACCCACGCCAAACCGCCTTCAGTGGAGAAGATTTTTTTTTCCCTTGGTTTTGCTCTGCAAACAGTGTTGAGTAAGCTTGCATTTTATCGATAAAGTCCTGTGTTGTATCATAAGAGTAGTGACGCAATGGAGATTGCAAGGAGACAAGATTTAGCTCATCACTTTTAATTGCTTCATGCACCTGCGCATCATCAAAAGAAGTCGCTCTACGATGATATAGTCGCTTGATCCTATCGGGATACCATCCGCACCATCTAATCCATTTTCCTCGATAGTAGTTGTGTCGAGGAAAAGTATAAACCGATCCCTTATCAAGCTGCAGGCCTAGAACCTCACGTGCCATCTCCTCTGTCACCACCTCATCGCTATCAATAGATAAAATCCAATCGTTTTTAGCCAAATCCGAGGCTGCATTATGAGTGGGGCCAAACCCCTTAAAAGCTCCTTGATAAACAACTACATTCTTATATGACTTAGCAACTTCCATGGTATCATCGGTAGATCCGTTATCATAAACCACAACTTCATTAAAATCCTTTAGAGCACCTAACACTTCAGGCAAATACTTGCGGCTATTTTTTGTTAAAATTGTCACACTAATCATACTAGTTAATCATAGATTCTTCTCTACGGCCAGTCAAGATGAGAATAAACATTCATTCGACACCATAAATCTTTTGCGTAATTTTTTCCCTATGTTACTATCTCATTATGAAAACAGTAACGACTCAAATAGAGCCCATTATCCAAAGGCCCCGTCGCAACCGCAAAAGTGCTGCACTTCGCGCGCTCGTGCAAGAAACTCGCCTCCACCCTTCGCAATTGATCGCCCCTCTATTTCTCTTGGAAGGAGAAGGGAAGAAAGAAGAAATTACCAGCATGCCGGGGATTTACCGGCAAAGTCTCGATCTGCTTTTAAAAGAGGTAGAAGAACTCTATGCAATGGGTGTGCGAGGCATCGATCTCTTTCCGGTAATTCCCGCTGAAAAAAAGGATGCCGTAGGAAGCGAGGCGCTCAATGAAAACAACCTTCTTTGCCGCGCGCTCATCGCCTTAAAAAAAGAAATGCCCGAAATGTGCGTTATGGTGGATGTCGCTCTTGATCCCTACACCAACCACGGACACGATGGCCTCGTCAATACTGAAGGTGTGATACTCAATGACCCCACACTAGAAGTTCTGGGAAATATGTCGGTTTTAGCCGCAGAAGCGGGTGCCGACATTATTGCCCCCAGCGACATGATGGACGGACGTGTCGCTTATATCCGCAAATGTTTGGATCAAAGCGGTTTTCCCGATGTGGGCATTCTCTCCTACGCCGTAAAATACGCATCGGCCTTCTACGGTCCCTTTAGAGATGCACTGCACTCAGCGCCCAAGTTTGGCGATAAAAAAACCTATCAAATGGACCCCGCCAACTCTCGAGAAGCCCTCCGAGAATGTGCGCTCGATGAAGCAGAAGGCGCCGATATGCTGCTAATCAAACCAGCTCTTGCCTACCTCGACATCATCACCAAAATACGCGCACACACCACGCTGCCCATCGGTGCCTACCACGTTAGCGGTGAATACGCCATGGTGATGGCTGCCGCTCAGAAAGGGTGGCTCGATGCCGACCGGATTTTCTACGAATGCCTAACCTCTATCAAGCGTGCCGGCGCCGACTTTATCTTCACCTACGCCGCCAAAAGAGTCATTCCCCTCATCAAAGCCTAACTCCCTCTGGTCGATCTAAAAGCTTAACAAAATCATAAAGCAGTTGATATTGCTCCGGGGTTTGGATCATGCCGCTTCTTTGAAGTCGCAGGAGAGTCACGGTTTGGTGGACATTGCGCTCTTGTGGAGCAGTTTTATAGAGATGCCACGCCGCCATGACAACGCCCGTCCGTCCCCGACCCGCTCGACAATGAACGAGGATGGGACGATTATCTTGTTGGAAGGGTACGAGATACTGGACAATTTCAAGCAGTTTCTGAGCCGATATTGCCGTGCAATCTTGCCAAAAAGGCACACCGACATAGGCAATTCTCTTGCCTGAATCCCACACAAATTGCGCCCGGCTATAGTCACCACCATCATGCACATTTTGTACAGTCCAAGGATACGCGTGTGACATACAAGGCTCCCAATACGGCACAATCGACTCTTCTGACCTGGTAAGATTCACAACCAAAGATGGGTTTAAGTGATCTAGTACGTCAATAAATTGACTCATCGATCGCTCATCCTGAGGACCTATGCAGGCAATAAATTCTTGTCCTTC
>JAJFMB010000245.1 GCA_021772355.1 Chlamydiota bacterium
CATCCTCCAACTCACCAAAATCCTCTCGAACCTTTAGGGACACGTAGCGGCCAATTGCACCGGAGACCATAATTCCAAGGCAAAAGAGGCCCGTTATTGATTCAAGGATCGCCATAGACCGCGCGACCGGCGCCGCAGGGGTGATGTCTCCATATCCTGTAGTCGTGAGAGTGATAAATGAAAAATAGAGCAAATCGGACCACGTAAGAACTCCTTGCGATACTTGCTCATAGTGAAAGGAATCCGGTTGAAGATGATCGATAAGCAGATAAAGGCTTGTCCATCCAATTCCTAAAAGTAAATATAAGGAAATCGCTGCATAGATCTCTTCAACACCGATGTGCTTTGTGTTCGTTAGGTGATGTGCCGATAAATAAATGGCATAGAGATAAAGAAACGATTGTATCCACAACATTGTCCGGTGGGCAATAGTGATGCTGGGCATCCAATGTAGCACGAGCACAATAAGACCTAAGACGAGCACAACCCAAAATTGATATTTCCTAACACTAGCTGCATAGATAATAGCCAACACTACTATCGAATTAAAAAAGGCGAAAATCCAGGGCGACACCGCTTGATCTGGGCGATCAAAATAGGGATAGATGGCAATCATAAAAATTAGAGAAAAAAACAGGTAAAACCACACGCCGCGATTGGCAATCTTCTCATTATCCATAAGGGACATCCTTAAATTTCACTTTGTAAAATAAGGCGTAAAGGACAGGGACAAAACCAAGCGTCAGCATCGTGGCAAAGAGAAGGCCGAATATGATAGCGATAGCCATAGGCTCAAACATAAGTCCACCCCCAAGCCACAAAGGGATCAGACCGCCGATCGTCGTCATGGTCGTCAAAAGGATGGGGCGTAAACGTTTCTGTGAGGCTTGGATGATGGCTTCTGCAGGAGTTTTTCCTTCCTCTTCAATCTCAATACGAATGCGATCCAAAAGGACAATTGCATTATTTATCACAATTCCCGAGAGGGAGACCACACCTAAAATCGTCATAAAGCCCATGTAAGAATTCGTAATGAGAAGACCAACTACCACACCAATAAAACCTAAAGGGATGGTGAGGCAGATAATAAGGGGCTTCCGATACGAATTAAATTGGATAACGAGCAATAGCACGATAAGCAATCCTGCTGTGGGAAGTTGCTCATAAATGGATTTTCCCGCTTTTCCGGACTGCTCCTCTTCTCCTCCAAATTCATAAAAATATCCCGAGGGCCACTCTTTTTGCTGTTGATCAAGCCAAGGGCCAATCTCTTTGATCACCTGGCTCGCGGGATAATTTGGCTCTAAATCGGTTTCGATAGTGATAGCCTTAAGACGATCGCGTCGCATAATCTTACTTGGCTGCCACTCAAGCTCTATATCTGCCACCTGTTTCAGCGGAACTACAGCTTTTGAATTTTGGGAGTAAATATTAAGCGTTTCTAATCGTTCGAGATCTTTTCGCTGAGCCGCGATCGAGCGCAATGTAACAGGGATGAGTTCATCTTTCTCCCGAAATTGAGTCGTTTCATACCCGCTCAAGACTGTTTGCATCGAGACAGCGATATCCTCATTCGTAACGCCTGCACGCGATGCTCTCGGCTGGTTAATATTAACGATGAATTTTTTAATCTCTTGTCCCCAATCGTCGCGGACATTTTTCACACCCGAAATTGTCTCTAGTTCTCGTTTTACAGTGTCCACAATTTCATAAAGGCGATCTTGGTCCCGCCCTTGAATACGCACAGCGACAGGAGTTGTGACAGGAGGACCATACTCTGTTTTTCTCACTGTGACACGCATGCTAGGAAAATGATTCAGGCAGTACTCTTCCACTCTTTGCATCAGATCCGGCATCACATCCCACGATGACGTATTCACAAGCATAAAGGCCTTCTCAGGGCTAGGCTGCTTAGGTGTGTAGTTGATGACATATCGAGGTGCCGCCCCACCGATAAACGTCGCCCACGTGGTGATCCCTTCTCCATCTGTTCCCGCCAATAGATCTCTTTTGAAATACGCTTCAACCTGTTTCATAACTTGTTCTGTTTTCTCGATCTTTGTTCCGGTGGGAAGCTCAAATTCTATCGTAAATAATGCGCGCTCCGAGGGAGGAAAGAAAGCTTTTGTCACAAAGGTCACTCCCCAAAGCGCCAAGCAAAAAAGAGCAGCAAAAAATGCAACACACAGGATGCCTTTTTTCAGAAAGAGCAGTAGCATATTGCGGTAGAAGCGAAAAAAACGGCTCTGTTCATAGTCGACTTTCTTATGTTCAAAATGTAAAAAGTAGACACAAAGAACCGGGATCATAGTGAGAGAAAGAACCCAAGAGCTGAGAAGAGCAATGGTGACAACCTTAAAGATAGATGCAGTGTACTCTCCCGCTGCCGAAGGAGCTAGGTAGATAGGCAAAAAAGCCGCCGCTGTGGTCAAGGATGATGTCAATAGTGGAATTTTTAGCTCGGCAGCAGAGTCAATCGCAGCTTGTTTTGCTGTTTTCCCCCCCATCACCTGCGTCATAATCGATTCCGACATCACGATGGCATTGTCTACAAGCATACCGAGCGCAATAATAAGGGCAGCTAGTGAAATCTGATCGATGCCAATATCAAAAATAGGCATTAAGGCAAATGTCGCCATGATCGCCATTGGAATCAAACTCGCAACGACCAATCCGGTACGTAGACCTAGAGTAAACAGCATGACAAGAATTACGATGATGACACTTTGAAAGAGATTTCCGACAAAGTCATCCACTTTTTCTTGGACAATATCCGATTGAAATGTGACAAAATCAAACTGAAATCCGATGGGATATTTTTTCTCGAGCTCTTCGACAAACTTACCAACTTGCTCTCCAAGACGTGTAATATCTCCACCCTCTCTTAAAGAAATCGCCATTGCTAAAGCAGGGGTTCCGGAGGAGTGTACAATGTTGCTCGGCGGCTCGATATAGCCCCGAGTTATCTCTGCAAAATCCTGAAGGTATAAGATCTGTTGCTGCCCGGGAATATTGATCAACGTCTTACGAATATCATCAACAGTTTCATAATTTCCTGTCGGCTCCACAATGATCCGTTCATTTTTTAACTCCACTTCACCACCGGGACTAATGATGTTTTGGCTCTCAAGCAGGTTTCTCAGCTCTATTGCCGACAGGCCAAGATCTGCAAGTTGGGCGTCATTATACTCGACGAAAACGCGCTCCTCCTGCTCACCATAAATATCTACTTTGGCCACATCATCTAAAAAAAGCAGCTGATTACGGATATCTTTTGAAGCGTCTTTTAATTCGCGATAGGAAAACCCCTCTCCTGTGATGGTAAGAATGGTCCCGAAAATATCACCGAATTCATCGTTGACAAAGGGACCGACAATCCCAATAGGCAACTCAGGCGTCGCCTTCTCCACTTTTCGTCGCAGATTATCCCATATAGGGCGCATATTTTTGTAGCGCTCCAGAATGTTTACCGTGATGATCGACTTTCCCGTCTTAGACTCACTTTTAATGTAATCAATTTCCGGAATTTCCTGGATCACCTCTTCCAATTTGTCCGTCACAAGGTTCTCCACGCGATCGGGACTTGCCCCTGGAAAGAACGTAACGACTTGAGCGGCTCTAACTACAAACCCGGGATCTTCCGATTTCGGCAGAGTGCGATACGCCATCAATCCCATTACAACAATCAAAATAAGGGCAGTTGCTGTAACCCGATTTTTATCGATGGCTTCTTTGGTAAAGTTCATTGGGCGATTCTCACTTTTTCCCCATCTTGTAAAAAGGGAATGCCGGCTGTGACAATCAGATCATCTCCTGATAGACCTTTAAGAATTTGAATTCCTTTATTCGTAATACGCCCCACAACAACTTCCCGTTTTTCGACAGTACCTTCACCATTTTCTTCCGGGTGGAGAACAAAAACAAAACGTTGTGCCCCTTCTCCGCTAACGGCACTCGAAGGAATAACAACACCCTGTCGCTCTTCCGGTAGTAAAAAATTAAAACTCACCTCCGCTGCCATCCCGGGACGAATTCCCGGTGCAGGATCATGTAGTTTAACAGTCACAGGAAATGTCGTTGTAACAGTACTCGCCACTCCAACTTTGTGCACAACGGCGGCGTAGTGCTTGCCGGGATTTGCATCAAACGTCACAACGACTTCATCACCCCTTGTGACACCGGAAATGTAGACTTCAGGCATCGGCACCTCAACTTCCAGTAAGTTGCCAGAATGCAAAAACGCAATGGTTTGACCAATGGCGACATTTTCATTCACTTCAACATCAACCTGGGAAATTCCTCCTGCTAAGGGAGCCAACAAGGTGGTATATGACAACTGAGATTTGGTAAGTTCGAGTTTTTTCTGGGCAGCTTCCACATTTGCCTTGCCGGACTCAGCCGAGGCGCGTGCAGCATCCAACTCTTGACGGGACACACTGCGGGTTTCATAGAGCTCTCTGATACGCGAATAATCTGCAACTGCGTTTCTCATCTTAGCTTCTGAATCAAGCAAAGCAGCTTGCGCCTCTTGCACTTGCAGTTGGTAATCAATTTGATCTATCTGAGCAATAAGATCCCCTTCTTGAACAACATCCCCTACCTTAATCGGCAACTGCTCAATCGTTCCGGTGACCTTAAAACTCAATTTTGATTCAATCTCTGCACGTGCCAAACCGGCAAAGGTGCGTGTTTCTCCTTTTTCATAATCGCGAACACTTTCGTATTTCACAGGACGCAGCACTTCA
>JAJFMB010000246.1 GCA_021772355.1 Chlamydiota bacterium
CTAAGCTCTCGCACCCGATGACGTCTTTGCGCGTCTCGACAGAGGGAGGCTACTCCAAAGAATCCGGCTGGAAATCTCATTACGACGATCTCTTAGGAAGCTTGCCACCCGAAATTCGGAGTTGGTTTCAAGAACAAATGCAACTCTCCTATTTAGCGCGCGACCCTGACTACTACGCCTTTGATGCGGCGCTTGTTATCACTGCTCAAACTTTGGCATGGCTAGATGATGTTTCAGCACCAATACCCCTTGAAAGCGATGCGTACGCCCGCGCAGAAGACAACCTAATGCTCCCCTATATTGCCCTTCTTAGCTACGTCTCACAAGGGTCATCCATCCTAAATAGCGGACAGCTCCTCCTCTTGGACCTTGGACCGAACGACCCTCTTTTCGACACACTTTTCCGCTACCACGCCGAATCCCTCACACTGATGGAAGAGTTAAAAGAGATTGTCAAAGATATGGGAAAAGACCCTCCTCCTCCGGGAACCTCGCAACGCCTAGAGGCATTACTGCAAAGCTCTCAAAAGCAGCAAAATGAGTATTTTCGTACCGATAAAGGAAATGATCTTTTGATCTTAGGAACAACCCTTAATTCATTAGTCATGACTGCCCAATCCCTATCTCTTGGCTTTGGCCCGGCCTCACTATTATGGATGTCTGCACTTGCCCTTATGGGAGGATACACCGACAAAAGCGAAGCCGGCATCATAGGACCTCATATGCAAACGATGGTTGAATCACTCTCTGAGGGTGTTATGGGACTTATTGCAGCCGCCAATAGCAGCAATAAAGAAATACTGAATTTTTCCCTTTATGCGACACTCATCACCACAACAGCCATAGCATTGGGCATCGAAGAGTATGGCATTGGTACCTTGCCACCGACACATCCTCACGATCAAGAGACGGCACGCACAACAACATTAGAATTGGTCTTCCACATGCTTTTAAGCTCAGATATTATCGGCAGACACTATAGCGAGATTGCCGCACTTAACGGCGCCGACGAGCAGTCAAAAAAAATAATAGGCGACAGTTTAAGCCTTGGAACGCTAGTCATCGTAATGCTTGCCTTAAGCGGCCGCGAAAATATTTCGATAGATTTTTTTGATAGCTTTAACGAAGAGATGATCCCCTTACTCGACACTGTCATTGGTGCCATCGATAATAGTAAAGATGAAAGAGCTACCGACCTCTCCCCTTATCTACACCAGGCTAAAATCGCTTTGGATTCGAATGATCACCACGGCTTTCTCGACGCATGCGAAAGCTGTTTGCACTCGTTAAAAATAGATCCCGCTCTCTTAAATGGTGAATTAGCCAACTTTCACCATTTTGGAAACTTGGTCACACAAGCCTTCTCCTTGAGGCACGAAGACCAAGCACACCTCACCGCAGTACAATCGGCGTGATGAGAGCGATAATAAGAATTTTTTGTAATAATAATTAAGGAGAAACATATGGACGTATCAGGAATTCCACAAGGCGGTGGAGAAACAGGAGGCGTCTCAGGTTCAGATAACGAAGCTGAAACAAGCAATGTCGCTACCGATAACACCACAAAATCCACAACATCCGGTACCACCTACGCATCCTCGGTAACTGTCTCCGATGCAGAAGGCAAAAAGCAAATCACGGTCAACGTCACGATCGTTTTAGAAGGAGATCCTTATCTCGATCCCCCTCCGGAACTCGTTGCCGCAGCAGAAGAACTTGGTTTCGAAGGTAACCCCTGGATGAAAGTCACAGCCTATGTGGCCTTTGTCATGGCCATGCTACTTATGGCCTACGAAAAAATGCAAGAGTCCTTCCTAGAAGGACAGATCGAGCTCGACGCCATGGTCGTCATCAAAGAAACCGGGGAACTCGAAGGTAAACTCGCCTGGAACAGAGCCCAAAAAGAAGCCGAGGAGTATATGGCCTCAGCCATCATTTCAGGAGTCTCTTTTGGTTTACAAGTTGTATCGATCGGAGGTACTGCAATGGCTCGTAAAGGAGCAACAGAACAGTACAACACCAGATATGGACAAAAAGGCGCAATGGACAATTATCAACGAGATGGAAGTGGAAATGTCGTTAAAGATGACAATGGGGTACCAAAGTTACAAGACGGCGCTGACCCAAACAAGCAAGGAACACTTTACAACAATATCCAAAAAAACGGTGCAAAAATAGATAAGATAAACAAAGATGCTACTACTGCCGGCCCCAACGACACAGTTTCAAAACGACAATTAACAAAAGATGAGCAAGCTAAAGTAAAAAAAATACAAGATGAAAACGTAAGACTTAACCAAGAATTTGATGATGCAGCAAACAATGCTAAGACTCATAGACTTAACAAGGTACACAGCGACGCACAAAGCTACATGATGAATAGTATGATCAGTTCTCAGATGATCGGTTCTTTGGAAGGCACAGCCACTAACGCAGTTAAGTCGGTTTATGCGCTTAAGAAAGGTAAGATTGAGCAAATTAAAGCGATCGTTGATGCGATGAGACAGATCATCAACCGTTTAATGGAATCGACCATTGAGAACCGTCGTGAATTGGAACAAGAGTTTGCACAGATCATACAACAATTAATGAAATGGCTTGGAGATATGTACAAAATCAGCGTCTCCATCCACGGATAAAACAAAGGAGCGTTAGCACGCTTTGCGCCCTCATTTTGCCAAGAAATAACCCTCGGAGGGTTGTCCCATTGTAGCGGAGGAAGGAATATTTTCCTTCTAGCTCAGGGTGACTTGAGACAAATGAGGACGCAGAACGTGCTAACGCTTTCCTATCTTTACCAAATCTTTATCTTCATCACAAGTTCGTAACTAGGCTGTGTTAAAAAAGTATTTCCAAGGAGATTTTGGTGATAAAACACACAGATTTGAATGATTGTCGTTCGCAGTGAATAGCCAACGTGC
>JAJFMB010000247.1 GCA_021772355.1 Chlamydiota bacterium
TTTCTTTAGAAAAATTGACATAGCGCTCCAACATCAAAGGACCTTTGACGCTAAAACTCTCGTAAGCGCCTCTCACTTCTTCAGGAGAAGAGATTACGAGATTGCCTTTTCCATCATAAGAACCTCTCCGCGCTTTGAGAAGTGCCGGATAGGAAAACTGCGCCAAACCTTTCTCTAAATCCTCTAGCGAGTTCACTTCAACAAAATCTGCCACAGGCAACCCATTCTTTCGGAAAAAGCTCTTCTGCTTGTACTTGTCTTGGATGACCTCCAGGATACTAGGAGAGGGGTGAATGATCTTTCCCGCCAGTTCAAGTTCTTTCAAAATAACCGCATTGGTGTGTTCCAGTTCATAAGTGAGAATATCGGAACGCTCAGCGAGCTCTGTAATTTTGATGGGATCTTCAAGCCCTCCCACAATCTGCTCATCAACATACTCTGAAGAGGGGCATAGCAACGAGGGATCAAGGCACACAATTTTGAACGGCAACTCGTTTTCTCTGACAGCTTCACACATCATTCGAAGCAGCTGGCCCCCTCCAATGCATCCAATCGTTTTCCTTTCAATTAACCCTTCTTCAATCAGCGACTTTAAAAGGGTTTTCTCAAGATCTTGCTCAGGAAACACAAAGGCCTTTCCTGTGAGACGCTCGTAGAGATCAATGTAGCGGTAGGAGATCTCTATCACATCATCATCGGTTAATGCAGGAGGTTGTCCCCCATCTCCATAACTAAACCCTTTTTCTGTCCAAATATCGCGTAAAAACTGCTTGGACTGCTCTTTGATTTTAAGCTCAGGTCTTTTAGCCAACAATTCGGAAACGGAGGCATACTTTCCCACTTTCATTTCGGATTGAATCTGTTGGAATTTCTGATACTCTTCCATGGAACAATATCGTGAAGAGTCCGCAGTATTCGCCTCATCAATAAGGATCAACTCATGATTTTCATCAAACCCAAACTCATATTTTGTATCGAGAAATAGCATGCCTCTCTCTTCAGCAATCTCATGACCTCTTTTGTACAATTTAAACGAAATCTCTTTGATTTTTTCCGCCAAGTCAGCACCCAACATGCTTTTCATTTCCTCGAATGTCATAGGCTCATCTAGCTCTGACTTGTGTGTGGGCGTAAATATCGGCTCCTCCAACTTTTGATAGCGCATCAGTCCCTCAGGCAAACTCACACCGCAGAGCTCTCTGTTCCCCTTCTCATATTCTGCTGCCAAACTCCCCCAAACATAACCGCGGACAATACACTCGACCTTAATCTGCTCACATTTCTTTTGTACTATCACATTGGGATGGGGAAACTGTAGAGAAGCATTCTTAACAATGTCACTCGTTTGCTCAAAGGCCCACTGATTCAACAAATTCAGGACGGCTCCCTTAAAAGGAATGCTGCGATCAGCATGAAAGTTAAACGCAGAGATCCGATCGCTGACGATCATCACCAGCTTATCTTCTTGAAAATGGAGATCTCTCACTTTCCCAGAGCGATACTCTCCGATGCAGGGATAGATTCCGCAATCAATGGTGTTCCCAAGATTTTCCCTGATGACATCCTTGTATTCAGCCTCCCTATCTGCCAACAGAGAAACGCTTACGAAAAGTGAAAGGATTAGTGTTCTAATAATGATCTGCATGATGTTACTCCTTTTGTGGCTTTGTTGAAAAAGTCTTTCGAGGATCTTTTAGGCTAAAACAACACATCTTTAAATACTTGCGTTCTTGTAAATAGCACGTTGGCTATTCACTGCGAACGACAATCATTCAAATCTGTGTGTTTTATCACCAAATCTCCTTTGAAATACTTTTTCAACACAGCCTCTTTTAGTAGGCAAAATATAATACCCTCTTAACTTAAACATCAAGAATTCAAAATTTATTTACCTAAACAATAGGCTTTGTTGAAAAAGTCTTTCAAGGGTCTTTTAGACTAAAACGCCATAACGGTTGCATTTAAACGAGATGTTTTAATTGAATGACTGAGGCAGGTGTTCGATAACTGCCGCAGTTTAAGTGGGGTGACATCGATAGTGGCGAGAGGCTTGCTAGCCCCTCGCCAAGAAAATCTTTTAAGCCTTGATCGGCGCGCCGATGATTTGATCGTCCAACCAATTAATGCAGTGGAAAGGCTCGACGGGTTTTTGATCATTATAGAGATTGTGAGCACCTTCCCAAGCTTTATGAAGGAGGTCTGTTGGGTAAACTTTCGTCTCCTTAGCGTTGATAACAATAGGGAAAGCAACACTTTGATTCGCATTGCCATTCCATAGTGTCATCGTTAGAACATGAGTGTGTTCAGAATGATTTACAACTGTAAATATTTTATTTTTATCCGTACGATTATGTTCAATAGAAAACTGATGTTCTGAGAAAACAGTTAATTGTGACACATTGCTCGGCGTAGGCGATCCGGTTCCAATAGTGGTAGGTTCAGATTCTGAAACCATAATAGTATCTTTGTCAACCTTTGTGGATTGAACATTCCACTCCCCATCTACTTTATTCGCAGTGTAGAAGCCGTCTTTTTTACAATTGGGAGTATAGGCAATGTTTGCAAAAGTCTGATCTTCTTGGTAAATCTTGACCGTAACCTCTTTATTTAAAGGCAAATTTGCTGAAAAGATATCGAATTTTTCCAAACTTCCCGGTTCAACATGACGTTCGAAGACTTTCCCTTTGTAGGAGATGTCAATGGTGACTGTTTTTGCTGGATCAAGCCCCTCTAATTCGTCCTTGGCAATCGAAAAAACACCTGAAGTGTGCGGTTTATTGAACGGTAGCCTTGCATTATCAGAAACAGCCCTATAAGGTACGCCGCTCCATCTTGATGGTTGGCTGCCCTCTTTCGTTAATGAGGTAATTTTCTCCTTTAAACCGGAAAAAATAGAGGCAATCTTCTGAATCAAACGTTCAAGGGCCTTGTAAGCTGTGGAATCTTTGATTCCCTCAACTTTTCGACCTAGCCAGCTTGTGGTTTTTCTTTGTTCCTGAGTAGGGGTAGTACTTGTGGGTGCCGCAGCTGAGCTGCTTACATTATAAGCTTCTTGTGGTTGCATAAAATGAACTCCT
>JAJFMB010000248.1 GCA_021772355.1 Chlamydiota bacterium
GCCACGCATAGGAATAGACGGTTAATCCCTCGATTTGCAACTTTGATGCCGTCTGCTAGAAAGTCTACCATAGATAAAGAGACTCCTAAAAGAGAAGTGACGAGCGCAAAGAAACCAAAAAAAGCGCTAAAGGTCACGATCCAGGGATTGCCCGTGATATTTTGAAGAGCCAGGTTAATGGGTTGCCCTTGAGCGGCAGCATCACTGAGTTGTGTCGGTGTTAGAGTGCCCATAATCATCCATTGCCAGAGGGTATATGCAGCGAAGGGGATGGCGGTGCCGATGATGATTGTAAGGCGTAATTTTGACACGTTTTGCTTCATCATGGATGCGAGCGAAGGGATAACATTGTGATAGCCGTACGCGCTAAAGAGAGTGGGAGCTGCGAAAAAACAGAGTTTCCAGTCGCGAAACATAAGAAGTTTAGTTTGAACTCCTTTACTGCCGATAGCAACTAGCATAACAAAGCTTAAAACGAGGCCGGAGGCTAAGAGCCAATTGACGCGATCAATGGCTTTTATGCCAAAGTATACGATAGTTCCAAAAAGACCTGTAAAAAGGGTAAAAGCTGCAGCATTTGAGATGGTGAGGCCAATAGCTTGAAAAAAGGTTTGAAAGAGGGGTGCGCCCCCTGAAATGTAGGAAACTACCAGGCAGTAATAGAGGAAAAGAAAGGTAATACCGCCAATGACTTTGCCAATAGGGCCTAAAAAACGGTGCGCCATAGAAAGGAGATTTGTCTCTCGCTCCATCCAAAGAGTCGCTTCTAGGAAAAGTAAGCCTGTACACAGCATCACCAGCCAGCAGCAGGTACTTATCAGTAGAGAGGGGTAAAATCCTGCTACTCCTGTCACAACAGGGAGAGCGAGCATGCCTGCGCCTATACAAGTCCCGGCGAGCAGCATAATCCCACTGACGATACTCGTATTTTCAGCTGTTACAGCTTTTGTATTCATAGTTAAAAATAAGATTAGTGTTTTAATTAATTATAAAGAAAGATAGGGAAAAAGTCAATAATTAATTTAACACTGTAAAAGTGGTTTTTTAAGGGTTTTCTGATTGGCTACAGGTTAATTGATGTGTCATTGCATCGATATGATCGAGTTGAATTTGCTTCTGTTTATCTAAGAGTTCTATTTCATGAGCCAATCGTTGTGTGTCTTCTTTTTGAAGGATTAGCTTTTCGCGATAGACTTCTGTTTTCTTTTCATATGTGTCTAATAGATCTGACTCGAGCGCAACTTCTTTTTTAAGTTCTGTTAGTTTTTGGGTGGTGGCTATGAGAGTTTCTTCTTTTGAGGAAATTTCGGTGTATTGGTCTGCAATTTTTTTGCTATTGGTTTGGATCGTTGTATTTTGTTCTGTGATTATTAGGTTATTTGCATTTATAGCTGCCATCTTTTCTTCAAATTCTTTCTCCCTTAACGCGCTGAAAACATTTTTCTTAGTTAGATAGAAATCATTAACTTCATTTTTTAGTAGAGAAATTTGTTCGGAATCGTACTTCAGATGTCCGGTTTTTTCGTAGATGAAATAGACGATATTTTTAAAAAGTTGAATAATGTAGTCGTAAAATTTTACAGATTTTTTATTAACAATAACTAAAGTGTGGGCATTGTAAATCCCCAGCTTTGGTTTTAAGCTTTGCGTTTCGTAGAGATCAAAAAGTTCAAGAGTTTTTGCATTACTTAGAGTGTTGATTAGCATTATTATCTCCTTTTTTATGGAGGGTGTTCTATCGCTTCTGGGAATTTATTTCAATCTTTAGTCGTTCTAAAAAAAATGAATTTTTCAGGGACGACTATTTAATGGAAATCTGTCACAATGTCCTCTATGACAGCTTGTAAAAATGAAAGTGTGGGTGTTGCCGTTGTTACTTACCAGGCGGAGCAGCATATTGAAAAGTGTTTAACTCCATGGTTGAGGTCGCCTTTAAAACCTCGAGTATTAGTTGTAGACTCTTCTTCAACGGATGCGACGGCAGAAAAGGCGCGAGCTTTGGGAGCTGAGGTGGTTGTGATTCCTAAAGAGGAGTTTAATCATGGGTTGACACGTGAGAAGGCGCGCTGTTTGTTGGGCACTTCTATCGTTGTATTTTTGACTCAAGATGCCTATGCAGTGGATGAAGGTGTGCTTGAAAGACTGATTAATCCGCTTGTGAAAAAGCAAGCCTCAGTTGCCTACGCCCGGCAGCTACCTCGTGAAGGAGCGAATCTATTGGAGGCGTTTCCCCGCGAGTTTAACTATCCAAATGATAGCCATATTCGAGGGTGGGAAGATCGTGAGACATTCGGAACCTATACCTGTTTTTGTTCCAATTCTTGCGCGGCCTATCTAAATGGAGCTTTGGATGAAGTGGGTGGTTTTGCTCATGTTTTACTGGGTGAAGATACTCTCTCGACGGCGCAGCTCTTAAAAAGAGGGCACCGTGTTGCATACGTTGCGGAAGCGCATGTCAAACATTCTCACCGTTATGGTTTATCGGAGGAATTTCGTCGTCATTTTGATACAGGGTTGTATCGCAAGCGCCATCGACAATTGTTGAGCGAGTTCGGATCCGATGATCGAAGAGGAGTCGTGTACACTCGGAAGCTATTGAAACGTTTGGGCAAAGAAAAGCCTGCGCTCATTCCTTACGCTGTTTTACAAACTGCTGTTAAATGGGGCGGATATCGCTTAGGAAGATTGAGCGTCAAAAGTCCTTCTTGGTTTAAAAAACTATGTAGTAGCCAACGTTTTTATTGGTAATGGAATGGCCTTGTTGCATAGATATTGCCTGGATCTTTGCACAAAAACAACTTACCTTTAAATGCTTGCGTTCTTGCAAATAGCGCTTTGGCTATTTACTGCGAACGACAATTATTCAAATCTAAGAGTTTTTGCATCAAATCTCCTGGGCAATATTTATGCAACAAGGCCTAACGGGACTATTCAGAGATTGATTTTAGACTTCAATTATATTGTCGGATAAGGTAGAACTTTACTGTTACAATTGTTCGGATTACGTATGAAATGGCTATTTCCCTTACTTCTATTAGTTATTTTAACTTCTTGCTCTAGCACCGCTTATCGCTATCCTGTTTTAGGCGCTAGTGAATTTGTGATGGATTCCTATCAAATTCGTCAAGGAAAGCAAGCAATTTTAGAGATGGAAGGGAAATGCACGCGTCCTGTTACTTGCGAGGATTTGGAGGAGTATCCTGACGCGATTGAAGATGGAGACGTCTTGAATATCGTGGTGTATCATCCCACTCGCAAGGATTTGGTGGAGAGTATTCAAATGATCAATCGCACGATGGGTGGCTTTCGGGTGCGTGATGGAGAAGTGAAAATTCCCGATATTGAAGCAGTCTATGTCGGGGGCTTATCACTTGGTCAAGCGCGGGATGTGATCAAAGAGCGATTTAGCGAAGAAATTCAGGGTGTTGAAGTTTTTGTGACCTATGAGAACCGTTTGCGTAAGCGAGTGCTTTTAACGGGGATGACTCAGATTAACGAACATCCTGTAGACGGCAAGGTACGTCTTTACGAAGTGCTATCTAAAGCGAGAATTCCCCCGGGAGCAAATCTCTATATGAGCTATCTCTTACGAGATGGCTGTCCTTTAATCGTTGATTTCTACCGTTTGATTAATGAAGGTGATATGTGTCAAAACGTCGTGTTGAGAGGGGGAGATAAAATTTATATTGCCAACCCCGCAGATAGTACCATCACGATGATGGGAGAAATAGGGATTCCCCGTTCCATCAACATGCCCTATGGATTTTTATCACTGCGCGAAGCTATTGTTCAGGCGGGCGGCATTCCTTTTACAGGTGATCGACGGAATATTCAAGTCATCCGTGGAAATCTACAATGTCCAAAAATTTATGTGCTTGCCTGGGAGCATATCATCCATCTTCCCAATGACAGTCTTCTCTTGATGCCTGGAGATGCAGTGTTTATCTCTGAAAGACCTATCACGCAATGGAACCGCTTTATCGAGCAGTTGTTGCCAAGCTTTACCGGGATTGCCAGAGGGTATGAGGCCTATAGCATTGTTAGGCCTGTCGCCAACTAGTCTCTAGCTATAATGCTTTTTACACTTCATGTTTCTCGTTGATTGATCAATAAATGGCATTGGGTTATTCTTACACTTATGAAACAAAAAGATAATGATTTTTTTCTTTCCCTCTCAGATCTAATTCAGCTTTTTAAACGATCTCGAAAAAAAGTAATACTTTACATTGCTGTTTTTGCGTTGTTAGGAGGGTTGTTTGCTCTTTCAAGACCGGTTATGTACCTTGGGGAAGCGACGTTTCGAGAGAAAGCAAAGAGTGATGCCGGTATTGGGGATAGTTCCTCAACACTCAAGTTGCTTGGGTTTGGTGATCTTGGTTCCGCCAGTGAAGCAATAGCTTGGATGCGCTCTAGAACATTGATGGTAAAATTAGTCGATCAGCAAGGATGGCAGGCTCACATCAAAAAAAAACAGATCGCGTTTCCTTTTTTGGCCAGGATACGAGATAACCTAATCGTTGAATCTGCGCTTTGGAAAAAACAAAAGACTCCTTCTCTTCCCGATCACATAGAACCCATCAAAGCTGTAGCAGTTCAGTATAATAAAGAGATCCCTCAAACCTACACTTTACGCTTAGAGCCGGACGGAAATTACCAGATTTTTCAGACAAAAAATCAGAAAATTGGCCAGGGAAAATTGGGTGTCCCATTTGTCGCGGACCGCTTTCAGCTGACCCTGTTACCTAACGGGAATCTACCGGAAAAAAGTCAGGATTTTCAGTTGACGTTACTGCCGATGGTTAAGGTTTGCGAAGATCTAATCAAGCAGGTGAACGTAAAAGCAGATACAAAAGATAAGTCGTTACTAAAAATTACTTTCCCTCATTCCGTTCGGTATGAGGCGTGCTCAAATGTCAACGCGCTTATGGAAATTTATCTTGAGCATATTCGTCATGAGCATAAACGTGTTTTAAATGAACAGCTTGTTTATTTGGAAAACCGTCAAGAGGAGATGAATGATAAGTTGCAAAAGGTTTTAGAAGAGCATGTGACAATATTATCCGCTGATCTTTCAACCTCTGGATTTCCTAGCTCTGACAATGCGATGCAATTTTTGGCAAATTTGCTGCAAAAATACAAAAATAGTCTTTTCTCCATTGACCTTGAAGTTAAGCGTTTAAAAAAGTTTCACGAAGAAGGGTATGCCTTTCACGATCGTTACCGCTCAGAAGACGATCCTTATACCATCAATGCTACACTGGCAGAGATTCGCAATTTGAAACAGCAATCCGATTCCATTGAATTAGCACTTAAAAGCCATCCTGTGGAAAAAAATAGAGAAGATCAAGAATTTAGGTTTGCGCAGCAACTTGATGAACTGCAAAGCTATCAGGTCTATGCGAGAGAGATCAAAGATATGCAGGTTCTACTTCAGAATCGGCAGACTCCTACAGAGCCCTATACGATACTGAAAGATCCTCGCTATATGATTAAAACATGGTTTGCGAGAATCAATAGCACAGAAAAAGGTGGGGAACCTCATCAACTTTGTTGTGCAAATTTTAAAACCTATCTTTCCAATTTAGAGCACTACTTTGAGGTGCATGACAAGATTCTTAAGGAGAGACTTGCCCATCAGCAGAATCCTCCGACAGAGCTGCAAGGAATCGATGTGAAGACGTCTCAAGAGCTTTATGTGGAGTATTGCAAAGAGTTGGGACGTACAGAAGCTGAGCGTCACCAATATGAGTACATCATTGAGCAAATGAAAGATCCCGGTTTCGAGATCAGTTCTCTGAGTACTGTTTTGCGTGATCCTGTTAGTGCTCACATGATTGAAAGGGCAAGCAACTTAGTATTAGCGCTGAAGGATGAGACCAATCGCAGCGTTAAAGAACAAGAAAGACTTAAGTCAGAGCTTTCTGTAGAAAGGGGATTTTTAGATTTACACTTGAGACAAACACATCAGCTTTCTCTTTTAAGGGAGAAGCTCATTCAAGACAAAATTCGCGGCATTCAACACGCAACTCTTGAGTTGATTCAACAAAATATCTCCATCTTGGAAAAATATTTAGAGGATTACATCGCAACACGCATCGCCAATCTCGAGCAAGAGAGGCAAATCATTATGCAACATCAGGAGGAGCTGTATCGTGAGATAGCCGCCATTCCGAGTAAGTGGGTTTCTGAAAAGA
>JAJFMB010000249.1 GCA_021772355.1 Chlamydiota bacterium
GTGATAATAGGCAGCTCCAGCTAACACATCAGAACCATACACAGCCTTCATTGTGTTTTGCATCTCAAACGCAGAGACAAAGACCGCATCTGCCATTTCAGAAAGAACACTGCGCATAGCCATCGCAATACTTCTTCCCCCAGTACCACATGCCCCCTCAACTGCAGTACATGGCTTGTAGCGCAATTCAGGCACCATAAAAGGAAGAAATCCGGGTAGATTAGCTTGCTTTAGAAAACGCCCCGACATAAAGCTGCCGATAATGCCCTCGTCAAGTTTTAGATGGCGTAATTGATCACATGTTCCTTGAGCCGTCTCTTGTAAATAAGATTCATAGGGAGGCATCGGCTTTTTGGGATCGAACTCTTTCCTCCCCGACCCGAAGTAAACGGTGTTGTATCCCGCTGCAACGTAAATTTTCTTGCGCAATGCTTTCATATCAATGATGAAATCCCTTTTCCAAAACAAGCTTCACATCTTCTAAACTTTTAGCGACACCATCCTCCACCAACTTCTGAACAATAACTGCCTCTTGCTCTAAAAAGCGCTGTTTCCACTCAGGCGGAGCCTTCCCTTCAGGCAAAGGGCGGTACTCCTTTTGGTCGTAAACGGCGACAGGCTTTCTACCTTCATACCGGAAAAAGCCTTCCTTTTGCGACCCGTCAGGATTTTGTCCTCCCAAAATATTCTGTGCTACCATCTGCTCCACGAGCGGAGCGGTGACAGATTTTCCCAAAAAATCGGTCATGATGCGCGCAATTCTCACGCATACGTCTAAGCCCACATAGTCGGCTAATTGAAAAATTCCCATAGGACGGTGCAGCTGGTCTCGGGTCAACTCATCCAGAAGGGCAATAGCAGCATGGCCTCCCTCCTCAGCAAGCGAGCAGGCAAACTGTATCTCGCGCATCAAAAAGCCATTGCCGATGAACCCTGCCACATCATTAGCTTCCACCACAACTTTTCCAAGTCGCTCTGCAAGTTCTTTTGCAACAACAACCCCCTTGGAATCAGATGGATAAACACTTTCCATCAAAGACTGTAAAGGGGGAGGATTATAAAAATGAAAGCCCACAAGACGCCCCTGAAGACCACTTTTATCTGCCAGGTATTGAATGGGTATCGAAGACGTATTGCTAAAAAACAACGACTGTTCTGAACAAATCGTCTTGAGCTGCTGAAATAGTTCCACTTTTGCTTCCACATCTTCTACGATCGCTTCAAAAACAAGCGAAGCATCTTGAAGCTGATCACTCAACCACAAACAATCCATTCCGGCATTAATAAAGGCCTGAATCACCTCTTCATTGCTGATCAGCTTGGGATCATCCTTCACAAGAGCGCGCAGTGAATTGATATTTTTCTCAGCGAAACGCTGCAGCTCTGCACGGAGATACTTGCGCGTCTGCTCTAAACCTTTGATATCCTGGTCGATCAAGTCCAACCGAAAATCCTCGCCAGGGCGGCGAAGCTTTTCTTGTGTCATTAACTGCAGAATAAGCTGCGCAATGCCCCGTCCCATCTTACCGGCAGCGCCGATCACAGCACAGTGTTGCAGGGCTTGATCTATCATTCTAAAAAGACCCTCATCCTTTCCTTGCGCTCTTCCTGATCAAAGCACATTTTGGCACTTTCCCATTCGTTGGCATCAGAATCATTTCCAAGTTTTTTGGCCGCGATCACTGCTGTAAAGGAATTAGCTAAGATACTCTTGGCCAGTGTCTCGCACTCCTCTATGAGCTGTTCAGGAGGGACTACATGAGTGACGACACCGAGTTCCTTAGCCTCTTCTGCAGAGAGCGTTTGCCCTGTCATAATCAATTCGTTTGCCTTGTATTTTCCCACGGCGCGATGCAAACGTCTTACGCCGCCAAAACTGGGAATCATTCCCAACTTCACTTCCGGCAGCCCAACCTTTGCAGACTCACTCGCTACAATGATATCGCAAGCAAGAGCAAGCTCAAGACCACCCCCAAAAGCGTAACCGTTAAGAGCAGCAATCGTGACAAAAGGACCCGTTTCTAAAAGATGCGCCACCTCATTCCCCAATTCAAAGAAGAAGCGCCACTCCTCACCTGTCATCCCATGCATCTCTTTGATGTCAGCACCAGAAACAAAAGCCTTTTCTCCACCACCCGTAATGATAACAACCTTTGCTCTACACTCTTTAAGCTGCTGATGCAACCTCTTTAACGTCGCAACATCCAGTGCATTCAGCACTTCCGAACGATCAATTGTAATGTGTACTATCTCTTTCTCTTGCATGATTCCCACCATACCTAATTGTGATATTAAGTAAAAATACTGACTTATATAATATATTTCATATCGACAAATTTATTCGAAAAACAGAAGAGGTGTTCCATGAATTTTCTAGAAGCAAACGGCATATCCCCAATCGTCGACGAGACTCTTTACAAGGTAAAAAAAGGTGAACCGGGCTATGACTGCACACCGGCCGGAGATAAAAATTGTCGTGTCTCAGTTAGAGTAAAAAAAAATACCGCTGCGACCTTTGAAGATTTAAAAGGTGTCAAACTCATCAAACGGGTCACTCAAGCAAACCAAATTTTCTCACCGGTAATCCCTAAAGGAAAAGCAGGAAAAATCCACACCTTTACCAACCAAGACCCCCAAAACTTGACACTATTTATTATCGATGGCTTGCGTAAAAGGCTCATTATGGACGATCAACTCCAAATCTTTATCCCTTTTGAAAATAATCCCAAAGTCACCATTATTTATCCCCCTATAGAGCTGTAAAAGGCCTTGTTGCATAAATATTTCTTGAATCTTATCGCTTAATCTTCGATAAAACGAGCGATGAGTAGTAAACAATTTCGCAAAGCTTTAGAGCAAGAAAAGCCCTTGCAAGTCGTCGGTGTTATCAACGCCTTTGTCGCACTTATGGCCAAAGAGGCCGGCTATCGAGCGCTCTATCTTTCGGGCGCAGGTGTTGCCAATATGTCGTTTGGCATTCCCGACGAGGGGATGACCGCTTTGGAGCATGTCTTAGAAGATGCGGGACGCATCACCTCGACTGTGGATCTTCCGCTCTTAGTCGACATTGACACCGGTTGGCAAATAGAAAAGACGATCCCTGCTATGGAAGAGATCGGTGTCGCTGCCGTACATATAGAAGATCAAGTAGATGCGAAGAAGTGCGGTCATCTCGAAGGAAAAAAACTCGTTTCTCAAAAAGAGATGTGTAAACGGATCCAAGCTGCCGTCAAAGCTAGGAAAAATCCTAACTTTATGATCATGGCGCGCACAGACGCCTATGCAGTGGAAGGTATGGACAAAACCATCGAG
>JAJFMB010000250.1 GCA_021772355.1 Chlamydiota bacterium
AAATAACCTATAATATCGAGGATGTTTGGATGAAAATAATAGTGAGAGGTATACCCCAATATCAAAAAGAAGCCACTTAAACCCGTCAAGATTTCTCTTTCATACCGCTCATAAAAAGACCTTTTTGGTTCTAAAGCGCGCTCTTCCCAAGGGATAGCATTCATTCCAGTTGAGAAAATAAGCTCTATTATTTCTTCTGAACTAATTTGTACTGGATCGAGGGCTACGGTCATTTGGGAGTTTAAGATGTTAAATTCAAGATCCTTAATTCCCTCTTTACCGCTCAATACATTCTTTAGGATAGCAATCTCTGCTGCACAATCTAGACCAAATACTTTAAAACTGATTTTTTCTTTGGACTCTTCCATTAAATAGCCATTTTACCCCGTTCTCCTGTACTGATACGAACAGTTTCTTCAATGGGAGAGACATAGATTTTTCCATCGCCGTGAAGACCTGTATGAGCATTCTTTTCGATTGCTTCAACAACATCATTGACGATTCCCTTGGAACACACAATTTCAATCTTGGTATGTGGTTTATAGTCCACATAATCGCTTCCTTTTTCACCATTACCCCGGCCAAATCCCCGAACGTCGGTAACACTTACCCCCGTTAATCCGTCGATTTTATGTAGCGCCAGTGTGACTTTCGATAACATGTGGTTCTTTACGTATGCTGTAATTTTCTTCATGATGATTCTCCTTTTATGTTTTTGTCTCGGCCCCATTCGCGTTTTCTCGATGAGAAAACCATTTATAAAGAGCCGGCACGACTAACAATGTCAATAAGGTAGAGGAAAAGAGACCTCCAATAACAACAGTTGCCAGAGGACGCTGTACCTCACTGCCTGTCCCATAGGAAAAGAGCAATGGCAGTAATCCCAAAGCTGTTGTGATTGCGGTCATTAGAACGGGTCGTAAACGCAAGCAAGCGCCTTTTATCGATGCTTCGTTCATTTCATACCCTTCTTGAATCAATTGGTTTAAGTAGGTGACAAGCACCATCCCATTTTCCAAGGCAATACCGAATAGGGCAATGAAACCAACAGAAGCCGGCACTGATAGATTTTGGCCTGATAACCATAGAGCTACAATCCCTCCAACAAGAGCTAGGGGAATATTCAGGAGGATAAGAGCTGTATTTCTAATGGAGTTGAAGCTGCTATATAGGAGCAGGGTAATAAAGAATAGCGTAATGGGAATGACGATAGCGAGGCGTTTATTGGCCTCTTGCTGTAGTCGGAACTGTCCTCCCCACGTAACAAAATACCCAGCAGGGAGATCCACCTGTTTCGTTATTGCCTTTTGAGCTTCATCAACAAATGATACAATATCCCGTCCAACGACATTGCACTGAATGGTGATAAACCTTTGATTATTTTCACGTGTAATTTGGCGTGGGCCAACAATCTCGTGTACTTCAGCTAATTCGTCTAATGGGACATGTTTTCCATCTGGTGACTCTATAATCACTTCCTTTATCGCCTCAATCGTTTCCCGAGCTTCTGGTTCATAGCGAACTAGAATGTCATAACGGCGAATGCCTTCAAAAATCTGTCCAGCTGTTGCACCACCTACAGCGGAACTAATGACATCTTGTACATCTGTTAAATTCATCCCATATCGCGCTACTGCATGGCGATCTGGAGTAATCAGTAATTGTGGAGTCCCACTAACCTGGTCTACTTGAAGATCTTTTGCTCCTTTTATTTCTCTCACAACAGCCGCTATTTCATCCGCTTTTTTCTTAAGTAGATCTAAATTATCACCAAATAACTTGATTGCCAGTTCGGCACGTACACCTTCTAATAATTCATCCACGGTCATTTCAACCGGTTGAGTAAGATTGATCTGTACCCCCGGAATCTCCCCTAACTCTTCTCGGATTAAATTCTCAATATGCTCCTGATTACCTTGAACACGCCAATCCGACTTCGGTTTTAAAATCACATACATTTCAGCAGAATTAATGGGATCTGCATGCGCTCCAACCTCACCACGTCCTATTCTGGTAACGGTTTCCATAACTTCAGGGATCTTGAGCAGTCGTCTTTCGACGATCATTGTTGTCCTTTTACTTTCTTCTAAGGAGATGGATGGTGCCATGGTGAGACGCACGACTATGGTCCCTTCCCTAAGCTTTGGGGTGAACTCTGATCCAAGCCATGGAAAAATAAGAAAGCCGATCAATAAAATTCCAACAGATAGATAGACAGCATACCATCTGTGGTGAACAAAAAAAGTGACTAGTGGACGGTAAGGCTTTAGAAGAGTACGGACAATCACGGATTCTTTTGGTTTTCCATCTCCTGTCGAAGATCGTTTTCGTCGCATGAGGAAATTGCATAAGAATGGAGCTTGGAGGATTGCAAAAACAAGAGATCCCAGCATAGCCAATGCAACAGAGTAAGCTAAGGGACGGAAGGTTTTTCCCTCTACTCCTTGAAGAGTAAATAAGGGGAGGAAAACAATTACGATAATAGAAATCGCATAGACAATAGGACGTGCAACTTCGCGGCATGCTCTACTAATGATGTGAATTTGTGATTCATCAGGGTCGGCTTCACGGAGCATTCGATCTACGTTCTCTACCATCACAATCGTTCCATCTACCATCATTCCAATGGCGATGGCTAATCCTCCC
>JAJFMB010000026.1 GCA_021772355.1 Chlamydiota bacterium
AAGTTCCTTGGCATTATGATGCCTTTCTTGGCTGTAGGTGGCCAAAAGGCTTTTCGGAGCCTTGTTGTTTTTGACAAGAGCGAGTTTCCAAGCGAGATTAAAGGCATCCTGCATACCGGTATTCATGCCCTGTCCTCCTACGGGACTGTGAATATGAAGAGCATCTCCTAAGAGAAACACATTGCGTTCTTGGACGCGATCGGCCAGGTGATAGCTCACCTTAAAAAAGCCGCTCCATGGGATGTCTTGAATTTTTATGCGACACTGTGTTCGTTTTTGAAGAAGATCTTCCACCTGTTGCATGGAATAAATATCACTTTTTTCATTGATAGAGTGATCAAAGAGGTTTGTCACAATGCGAATAGTGTCCGAATTGATGGGAAATGCTGCTAATATTCCATCGTCGTGAAAAAAAATGGAGATTTCATGATAGGAAAATGGCCATTGGGCTTTTATGTCAGCTAGAAAAAAGAGGTGATCAACTGCATCGCCTGAAAAGGAAATACCACTTAAAGTGCGCGTCGTGCTGTGCGCTCCATCACATCCTAGCAGCCATGTGGCGCGCACCTCTTCGTTTTGTCCCGAAGGATCTTTTATCTGAGCTGTTACATCTTGATCAGACTGTTCAAACGAGATCAGTTCCTTATTCCATTCCACACTATGGTGTTGAAGGCCATCTATTAATTGACGCTCCGTATCGCTTTGAGGGAGAATGAGAATAAATTGAAACGGTGAGTCGACTTCAGAAATGTCTAAGTGAGCCAGTTTACGTGCTCCCTGGTACCAGTCTGCTCCGTGAATCTTATTTCCTTTGGCAATAAATTTTTCGGCAAGGTTGAGCTGGTTGAGAAGTTCTAGCGTTCTCGGTTGCAGTCCAAGAGCTTTTGAGTGTTCAGAAGGGGCAGGTTTTTTATCGATAATTCGAAACGTAAGACCAAGCTGTTCCAAACAGTTGGCCATCATAAGTCCTGTTGGACCCGCTCCTACAATTAAGGCATCAAGTTCTTTTGTCATATTATTATTTAACATTTGTGATTTGTGAATTTTCCTCAAGAAAAAAAAGAGGTTCTGGTATAATTCTTCACTAAAAATATTATGATTGTAATTGGCTTAAGCATATATCTAATCGCTATGATGGTCATTGGTCTTGTCGCGGGAAGTCGCGTCAAAGACTTAGATGACTATCTCGTGGCAGGACGCAAACTCCCTTATTTTCTCGTAGTACCAACAATTGTGGCTACGTGGTTTGGTGCTGGCACATGCATGGGAGTTTCCGGGATTGCTTATACAGGGGGATTAAAGGAAACAATCGCCGATCCATTTGGCTGTTCCGTTGCCCTACTCTTAGCTGCGCTATTTTTTGTGAAGCAGTTGCGCAAGCGAAACTTTGTAACAATCTCTGATATGATGCGTGTCGCCTACGGAAAGAAGGCTGAGACGTTCGCTTCTTTTTTAATGATCCCCTTCTATGTTGGAACGCTCGCTTCACAACTTGTGGCCATTGGCTATATTTTTGCTCTATTTACAGGAATGGATACTTTTACAGGGATTTTCTTAGGGGCGCTTGCAGTTGTTATCTACACTACAGCCGGGGGGATGTGGGCAGTAACTGTCACCGACCTTGTACAATTTGTGTTTCTTGTCGGTAGTGTTGTGATGTTGCTTGTTTATTCTCTTGGCTCTGTTCCCGACTTTTTTGTGCTCGCCTCTACTGTCAAATCAGACTTAAGCAATATTTTACCTCATCATCTCAACTGTTCGGGGTGGTGCTCCTACCTCGGAAGGTGGCTTATGACCGGCCTTGGTGGAATTATGGGGCAGGACCTGATTCAAAGAGCACTTGCTGCTAAATCCGAGAACGTGGCCAAAGCAGGAACCCTGACAGCTGCTGTGCTTTATCTCGTCTTGGGAATGATTCCAATCATTATAGGTGTCGCAGGCCGTTTATCAATGCCCGACCTACAGGAACCTGAATTGCTTATTCCGATTATGGCACAGAAGGTTTTTACTCCATTTCTGTTTACCATATTTGTGATTGGACTTCTTTCGGCAATTATGAGTACTGCCGATAGTTATTTGTTGGCAGGAACATCGATTCTTGTTCACAACGTAATAGTCCCACTTTCTCGTGATGATAGACATGCTCTTTTATATATGCGGACGGTCAACATCATTCTTGTCGTATTGGCGCTTTTTATCGGGATGGCACTGCCTCGTATTTTTGATCTCATGGTGCATTCCGGTGCTACCTTGTTCGTTGCCATCTTCGTGCCGATCACAGCTGCCCTCCACCTGCGCCATCCCACAGCAACCGCTGCCTGGAGCTCAATGATTACAGGTCTCATCTTTTGGCTGGGAGCAATCATATACCGCGTCAATGACTTGAGCACAAGTCATGAAGAAGCGCTTTACTTCGCCGCTATGATAGGGGGGTCGGCATCTCTTGTTGGCTACGCAGTTCCATACATCTACCAAAGATACGTAAGAGCGCACACCTTGGCCCCTTCTTAAGTTTTGATTTCGAATCCCAAGCACTCTTCAGGGCCGGAGCCAATATTCTCGCAGGTATAATATTCATTGGCTTCGCAAATATAAACCCCCCTTTCATATTTTTGATATTCAACAGCTCCTGTATTCCCATCAGTCACTTTAAATTCAGCCTCTTTCATTGCGACAATAATTCTCTTCCAAGGATGGCGATGAAGAGGTTCCACTTCTCCCGGTTTTGTTGCGCTGTACAAAATACGGACATACTCACTTTCAAAGACAATCTCATGCTGATCGGGAGAGGCGCGAACAGCGTCGTCTTCTGCTAATTCGGCCGGTGGACGATATGTGGTAAAATCTAAATTTAATTTTTTAGATTCTTTAATAAAATCATCAATAATTTTACTCCCACTCGGTGACTCAAATAGAGGAGAAAATTTGTCGGAAAGAAACGTAACGATCTTATCATCGACAACCCCATAGCACTCTTTAAAACACTGCAAAAGAGCGCGTTTTTGATTAACTACAAAGGAAGCATCAACTGCTGAAGAAGGAGAAATTCGGCCACTTAACATATGATTACGTTACCCCATAATCCTTTTAAATGGAATAGATATTAAGATGTTATTAAAATAATTGCAAATATTTACTACGTGTGAGTCTGGTATTATGTTATAATCATAACTGTGGTTTAGAGGGGAACTATGGGTGATTATAACGCCTCTGGTATACAGGGGCAACAAACACAGCTGAACGCAGCTATTGTTTCTTCAGGTAAAACTGAAGACGTTAAGGATGCGAAAGCGACTCTCATTACTGATACTACTTCTAAAGCTCTCAAAACTGAGCAAAAAGCTGAGCATCCTTTAAATCCGAATCAAGTAAAGCAAGATGCGATGCGTCAACAATCGCTTCATGCCAAAAATACAGAGAGGTCGCTTATACGGGACACAATGCGCAATGCCGTTACCGATACCATTGAAAGCTATAACCCTAAAGTAACAAAAGAAGAAACAATCAACTCGTTAACAAACGGAACATTTATCCAACGAAAACTGGAAGACCAAATCCGGGTTGCCAAAGGAGATCCAGATTTTAAGCTCGAACCTGCCCAATTAAAACAAATGAAATCTTATATCACAGTAGGAAACAGAGCTGGACTTATGGCTGAATTGAAAAGGGTTCTTGGACCGGAGAAGGCAGAAAAAGCAGAAAAACTCACTTTAACGATAATGGATGAAACGAAATCTGTACGGCAAGTTAGCATCGAAAGTCCTGAACGCTATGCCGATCAGCTAGAAGGATGCTTTCTCAAACTCATGAAAAATATTAATACGCGCGTAGAAGGGGATGATGTGCGCAAAGCTAACTATGAAGCGCTGCAAATATTGCGCGAAGCTTTCCAGTCTGATGCGTATCAACATCTTAAAGAAGACGAATCAAATGCGTATGTCAAGATGCTGCATGATATTAACTTAAAGCTTTATGAAGAAACACCGCTACTCGATGCCTATCAGGAGTATGGCTTCAATTGCATGGAAGATGCTGGCGTAACAAGAGACGAAGTCAGGGAGATGAAAACAGACACTACAGAGAATAGAGCTGTCTTTGAAACGAAAATGATGACTGCGTGGACAAATTTAAAGAACAATAAACTCTCTAAGATCTTTGGGAGAATAAGAAGTATCGTCGTTAACAAACTGAGTGCATTGCGCAGTCAGATGACTTCCTTGGGTTATGATCCAAGAGGTGAAGGGGAAAACAACGCCGGTGCTTTCTATAAGGAGACTGTAAACTTAAAAGATGATCGAACAGGAGAAATCGTCAATGTCTTTACCCCAAGCCCCACCTTGGGTGGCGTTGTCTCCCCCGAATACCGCGCAGCTCTTCAGGCCATGCAAAATCATAGATTGAATCCTCCGGAAGAACTTAACAGGTCGGAAGAGGAGATGCAGTTCTTTGAAGAGGAGATTTCTGAGCAGAAATTAAGTAGGCCCGGCGGATGGGTCTATGTCAATCACCAGGATATTACTAAAGGCGCCAAAAGCGTTCTCAGTAAAGTCATCATGCGGCTCAACGAAGAACTTCCCTTAGGCGCCGAAAGCGCGCGCAGTAAAGTCATCATGCGGCTCAACGAAGAATTTCCTTTTTCCTTTAAAGGGATCACTCTGACAAAAGATTCCAAATTTTATCAGGCTGGCATGAGTCATGATGTCAGTTGGAAAAAGGTTAAACAGAAAAAATTCAACTCCCCCGGTGACTTAAATAGAAATTTCACTGAATTATCAAATGACTTTAGAAAAGAACTTCTGCATGAGAATAATTTTTCCGTCGATAAAAGCCATAAGGGAAAAGGGTTTTATTTTCCCGGTAAAGTGGAAGATTGGAAAAAAGATATCGATAACGCGTTAAATGAAGCCGATACATTCATCCATAAAGTAATAAAAGATAACAACGTGTCTTATGATCAATTAACGCCCCAAGACATATGGGAATTAGAGGCTGTATACAAAGAGTTTGTTTATGCCGCGCTGTCTAAAGCTGCGGAAATCAAAATGCTGCAACAAATGGGCGGCAATAAAAACAAAATCTTGTTGACGAAAGCTTGCAAGGAAAATATTGACCGAGGGGGAGCTGAAAATGCCAAGTCTCTTTGGATTATAGGACGTAAAAACGAAGACGTGTTAGGTTGCTTCTTTTCCAGGGCCGCCATGGGGCGCTTTAGAGCAATACTGCCTCACCGCTTCCAACACTTTCGTTCTTGTATCAAGTGGAGCTCTCAAGATCTCTTTAATCAACACCTCAAAGAATATTTAAATAAAAACTTTACTCATTTCACTAAAACATCAAGTGTCGAGAGTGTTCACGGGAAAGTAGAAGAGTCTGTCGAATAATTATTTTAACAGAAATTTCAGCAGAGCCTTGCATGTTATAGCGGTTCTTGTTAAAACATTTTTTAATTCATTTATTATATTTCCAATTTTGTAAATAAAAATATTTAATGCGTAAAAGTTAATTGTAATTTATTAACTAAATGTATATAGTATAAATTTTCACTAAAATAGGAGAAATATAATATGGAACCAAGTAGTCTTCATAAATTTAATGATTTTGTTAATGGTTTACAGCCCCATATTGGGTTTACTGGAGGTCGTTATTTAATTAAGAGTAATAGTAAAAAAATCGAATTTAAAGGTAATCTGAATAGTATCGTAAAAGATTTCCAGAAAACATATAACTCTGAAAGAAATCCTAGTAAAGATGATTTAGTAAATGCCGAAAGGATCATCACAAAAATTGATAATTTAGATAGTGAAGCAAACAGGTTGTTAAAGACCAAAAACGTCATTATCAGAGTTTTAACAGCTGTTAAGAGATTTTTTGGAAATCTACTCTTTGATAGAAGAAAAGTCTTAGTAAAAATTGCTCAAGATGTTCAAGCAAAATCTCAAGCTAGTACCACTACGACATCCACTTCATCCCCAAAGCCCCCGACTCCACCAACTGATCCAAAACCACCAGCTCCTCCGACTGCACCAGCATTGCATGCAAATATTTTTCTTCGTGGATATAAACCTCCGACTACAGCAGTCATTTCGCCAGCACAAGCAGCTTCTAGACGACGACAGCCAACCGTAGCCGTTATCACTCCTTCTGAGGCCGCATCTCGCCGTCCAGGAAGACCAGCGGCAGCTCCGGCTCGTGAGGCTCCACAGTCTGCAAGACAGCCAGCAGCTACAGCAGCTCCAGCTAGAGAAGCAGCGAAGCCGGCAAGACAGCCAGCAGCTCCTGCAGCTCCGGCTCGTGCAGCTACAGCAGCTCCAGCTAGAGAAGCGGCGAAGCCAGCAAGACCGGCAGCAGCTCCGGCTCGTGCAGCTACAGCAGCTCCAGCTAAAGAAGCGGCGAAGCCAGCAAGACCGGCAGCAGCTCCAGCAGCTACAGCTACAGCCGCTCCTGCTAAACAAACTGCGCAGCCGGCAAGACCTGCAAAACCTGCTAAAAGTATTGCAGCTAAGTTGAAAAAGGCCACAGCCTAATTTTTCATAGGCTATTCTATTCACAGGCCCCCAAGATTTTGGGGGCCTTTTTTTTGCATCTGAGCAAATCTTTCGGAAAAAGCCCATTAGAAAGAGAGTTGATAATCGTCTTAAAAGACTAACTCTAAATAAATTGATTCAAATGTAAACGATTAAATCATGCTCAAACCGTGGGTGGATAAGAAATTTAGACTTTTTTTTAAACAAAGCACTCTTTCCTATAAATGTAAAAATATATTAAAAGTGATTCATTAAACTGAGAGAAGCCTGCAATGTCTAAAATTTACACCGCCATCGCCTCCTTGCTTATATTATCCACAGAAATCTTTGCTCACACAATCTTAGTCACCGGTGGGGCAGGCTTTATCGGTAGTCACACTTCAGAGCAGCTCGCAAAAATCGGTCATCGCATTATCATTGTGGATCATGTTGGAGATAAAAACTCTGTCTACAGCAGGATGAAAAAATACTCTCTAGAGCTTTTGTTAAATGAATATCCTGATTCACTGCGATTTTACGAAGAAGATATAACAAATCGAGAGGCCATCGACGCAATAATGAGGGTCGAAAGACCTCACAAAATTGTGCATTTAGCTGCAAGTGTTGGAGTTAGAAACAGTATTGAAGACCCGGAATCTTACTTCAACAATAATGTCATAGGAACCCTGCACGTTTTAGAACTTGCGCACAAATACGGGATTGAACAAGTTGTT
>JAJFMB010000251.1 GCA_021772355.1 Chlamydiota bacterium
TTGAGTAACCACCCCATTCACATGCAAAGGCCTCCTCAAATGGAAGAAAGCTTCCACCGGATTCATTTGCATCTGCTTCAAAAGCCATAAGAGCTTTATATTTAGGTGTGTGAAAGTCGAAATAGTGATAAGACCAACCAACTAATGGAGCGAACTCAAGTTGATCACATAGCCATTTGAAGTTATATCCAACTCCACCGGAAATATCCCATGTGTGACCTTTTGCTTTCTTTCTAGCTGGTGTTGCTACACCTTGAGTTGAAAACAAGTCTTCATAAAACTGTGCATCACCAAAAAATGTTCCTCGTGGATCGTATGTTCCTTGGCAAACCCATCCGTAATTTACATTTCCTTTCAGATAGAGGCAGCAACATGTATCAACTCGGCCATTTAAACCAAGGTTGACCATTCTCATGTGTTTCCATTCACTCTTGTACTTGTTGTCAAAGCCTGTCAAGCCATTAGCCAAACATTGAGCTCCTTCAAAGATACCATCAAGTCCACCAAGAATAGAACCACCGCCAATGCCGGCAATTTCTGAAATAAATCCATCAAATGACTCTAACCTTGGATCCGTAAATTTCCAAGTGAAGTCATCGGTGCGGTACCCGACGGTAAACTCACCTGATGCTTCTCCTATCCCACAGAGATTACAGCAACCATTTTGGTAAGACATTGCTGAAGCCCTTTCTGTTGAAAAAGCCGCAAGCATCAATAAACATACGATAACTGACTTACGCACGTTAAAACTCCTTTCATTTATAAATTTTTGCTAACGCCCATCAACATAATGTGCGTTACGCTTTTTTTAAAAAACTCTCAACTCAGTGTTTTCTCATATTTTCTAACTAAACAAACACTGGATTTCTATCTAAACTCGTTATTCGCTTTCTCTCGTGATTCCCCTTGAGAACACTTTTTGAAGCGGTATTTATGCCATTACTGTTTGGCTAGTGCCGCACAAAATTCACGATAAAAACTTTATGTACCTCAACTTAAATAATATGATTAATTAGTGTCAATTATTTTATTTTTAAATTTTTTCCTCACCACTCTATTTTCTTACAATATCAATTAACATTTTTGTGAATTGCTTAGACTACTTTATGAGATCGATTATAAAAACTTGCTAACCGATTTATCTTAACGCGTTGAATATATGCATGTTAAAATCTATATTGCAACCCAGAAAATCGAATACTTCTAGTTCGTATTGTATTCTGAATCACTTCTTTGCTTCCCCATATTTCTAACATTTTTTTTGTCCGTGTCGCAGCTGTATAAAGAACTTCTCTTCCAAAACTTTCTGTTTTTTCCGGCATTAGCAATAAAACACTGTCGTATTCACTTCCCTGACTCTTATGCACAGAAATGCAATAGGCATACTCATAATGTGGTAACAAGCATTGTGGAATTTCACGCACTTGACTTTGCTGTCCATGAAATAAAGCATAGTTATTTTCGGATTGCGAATTTTTTTGAATACGTAGCAAACCAATTTCACCATTGCTTAGCATTGAACGTTCATCATTTCGCGTAATCATGATTGGAACATACATAACCTGATCCTCTTTTAATGAACCCAAACGCATTTGGTGGATTTTTCTATTTAGAGCATCCACACCATAACACCCGAGTCTTAAGGGAGTTAATACCTTAAACTCATCCAATCTTTCTATATCGCCACTAATACGATCCAAAAAAGAGAATCTCTCATAAATATATAACAAAAGTTCTTTATCACCTTTAAATATCTTTCCACAAAGCCCTGAACCTTTGCTCTTTACACTATCTAATAAATGTAAAGCGGCTTGACCTTCGCCATTCTTAACTGCATCTGCAAATGATAAAATTGACCTCCCCTCAATACGCATACACTTTTTCAATTCGCAAATGTTGTTTGAGATAATTCCTAAAGAAGTCATATCACTAAAAGCACATCCCATCTCAACAGGAGGCAATTGATATTTGTCTCCAAGCATGATTATTCGAGCTCCGGATTTTACCGCGGATAACAGAAGAGACATCATTTTCACATCAATCATCGAACATTCATCTACAATGATAATATCGGCATCCAGAGATCTTTGCTGTACAGTTCTTTTTTTTGTAGATACATGCAAAAGTTTGTGAAGGGTTTTTACCTCGTACGTTGTATTTCCCATTACTTTTGAGATACTTTCTTGCAAATTCGAGGCTGCTTTTCCTGTTGGTGCAGCTAAAGCAATTTTGCAAGTACTTTGATCAATCTTATTCATATTTTTCTGAAGAATTTTAATTAACCAACCAACCGTGTATGTTTTACCCGTTCCTGGCCCACCGGTAATACATGTCAAGCAGTGTTCACAACCTGATACTATTGCCTTGGCTTGCTCAGGCAGAATAACCTCATCCTGCAATAGGGATAAAACCATCTCATTCAAACGTTCCTTCTCAATAGAAATCTTGGGAAGGTGATTTGTAATTCGTGTGAGATGGTGCACCACATCTGTTTCGTAATTCCAATACTTTCGAAGATAGTAATGACTTTCATAATGAACAATCGGACCTGAATTTTCACAAAGGCTTGTCTCTGTAATACGCTTCGATGCGTTGATAACTTTATGCTTCATCTCCTCCGATACATTTTCCGGTATGCCCATCTGAAATAATGATGGTGTCATATTTCCATCTGTAATTCTTACACAAAGATGACCTAGGCGTGATGCATGAAAAAGGTAACATAAAAAGAGTCCAATATTTTCATCTGGGGTTTGATGGTATTTAAGAAGACACTTTGCAAAGGTTACATC
>JAJFMB010000252.1 GCA_021772355.1 Chlamydiota bacterium
GTGCATCGTCAACGCGATCTTTCTTCTCTTTCATTTCCACTTCGGTTGCAGCACCGACGCGAATGACTCCCACGCCACCGGCGAGCTTAGCAAGACGCTCTTGTAGTTTTTCGCGATCGTAATCAGATTCAGTTTCCTGAATTTGACGTTTAATTTGCGCAATGCGGTCTTGAATCTGCTGTTTGTCTCCCATCCCTTCGATAAGGGTGGTGTCTTCTTTTTTTATCACGGCTTTTTTTACGCTACCAAGCATGTCCAGCGTGACGCTATCTAGTTTTAGGCCGAGCTCTTCGCTAATGACTTGACCGCCTGTGAGCATAGCAATATCTTGAAGCATTGCTTTACGACGATCACCGAAACCAGGAGCTTTTACGGCGCACACTTTTAAGCCTGCGCGAAGTCTATTGACAACGAGTGTTGCAAGCGCTTCCCCTTCGATGTCTTCTGCAATAATCAGTAGGCTTTTTCCACTTTCAGCAACAGCTTGTAGAATTGGGATCATATCCTTGATCACAGAAATCTTTTTGTCGCAGATAAGGATATAAGCGTCTTCGAGCAAACATTCTTGAGTCTCTGCATTTGTCATAAAGTAGGCAGAGAGGTAGCCGCGGTCGAAGTTCATGCCTTCCACAACATCAAGTGTTGTTTCGAAACCTTTCGCTTCTTCTACTGTGATTGTTCCGTCTTTACCAACGCGCTCCATAGCATTTGCGATGATGTCGCCAATCTCTTTATCGTTGTTGGCAGAAATGGTTGCAACTTGAGCGATCTCATTTTTATCTTTAATGGGCTTGCTCATTTTATGTAATTCTTCTACGACGGCACGCACAGCCTTTTCCATTCCTCTTTTTAGATCGAGGGGATTAGCTCCGGCAGCTACGTTGCGAAGACCTTTGGTGTAGATATCTTCAGCAAGAACAGTCGCTGTTGTTGTTCCATCACCGGCATTATCTCCGGTTTTACTGGCAACTTCTTTGACCATTTGAGCGCCCATGTTCTCGTGCTTGTCATCAAGTTCGATTTCTTTTGCTACTGTCACACCGTCTTTTGTGATGTGTGGAGCGCCGAATGATTTATCGATGATGACATTTCGCCCTTTCGGTCCAAGAGTGACCTTAACGGCGTCAGATAGGGTTTTTACCCCTTTTAGAATTTTTTGACGTGCTTCTTCTTTGTAACGGATATCTTTTGCTGACATCGTGATCTACTCCTGTGTTAAATTATTTTTCAATAACTGCAATTAAATCGTCATTGTTAACAATAACATATTCTTGGTCATTGACTGTGACTTCCTGACCGGAATATTTGTCGATAAGGACGATATCGCCAACTTTGACGGAAAAAGGAATTAAATTTCCTTCTTTGTCTTTTTTGCCGTTGCCGAGAGCAATAACTTCTGCTTGCTCTTGTTTTTTCTTAGCTGAATCCGGAAGGAGAATGCCTCCTTTAAGAGATTCTTCAGCCTCAAGCCTTCTGATAAGTACGCGATTGCTAAGAGGTTGTAGAGGGGTGTTTTGATGCTTCTCTTTTTGACCCGGATTGTTGAGTTCTTGTGTTTGTGCCATAGTGTGCATCTCCTGTTTGGTTAAGCGCATCCTTATGCAGGAGCGCCGGTGATTATCCGATCCAAAAATATAGCGTAAAGAATCATTATACGCAATACAAATTTAGCACTAAATAAATGAGAGTGCTAACCTATCGGGCCGGTGTTTTTTGTTCGGGTTTGTTCTCTTGGGGAGTTTCTCCTAAGAGTTTTTCCAATTCGTTTACAAGGGATCCGAATTTTTCAATTGCTTTATTGACAGGTGTAGGCGTTCGCATGTCGACGCCGGCTGTTTGTAATAAATCAATGGGGTAACGGCTACTGCCCCCTTTTAAGAAATTCAAATAGTCCTCTCTCTCTGATTTTCCGCCGCCAATCACGCGGTCTGTTAGCGCTAATGCGGCGCTGATACCTGTCGCGTATTGATAGACATAGAAATTGTAGTAGAAATGAGGAACACGAGCCCACTCAATATCTGAGTATTCATCAAGTGTTAAATGTTCGCCAAAATATTTTTGATTTAATTTTCTGTACAAGGTTCTTAAGAGTTGCGGGGTCAATGGTGTATGTTTTTCTGCAAGATCATGAATAGCAAATTCAAATTCGGCAAAAAGAGTTTGTCTGAAGAGGGTTCCGCGAATATCATCAATTTTCTGGTTGATTAAGAATATTTTTTCCTCTTTAGACTGAGCTCTTTCCATCATAAGGCGCATGAGAAGGTCTTCATTAAAAGTGGAGGCGACTTCAGCGACAAAAATAGGGTAGTCTGCATACCAATAAGGTTGTGTGGTGCGTGAAAGAAGGCTGTGCATGCTATGACCCGCTTCATGAGCCAATGTAAAGACATCTCTTAATAAGTCTTTATAGTTCATAAGAATGTAGGGCATGCTGTCAAAACAGCCGGAGGAGTAGGCTCCGGAGCGTTTACTCTTGTTTTCGTAGCGGTCGACCCAACGATCTTCTTTTAAACCTTTGCGCAATAGATTTTGATAGTCGTTACCTAAAGGGGCGACGGATTCGATGATGATATCTTCAGCTTCTTGATAGGGCATTTTGATATCGAAATCAGCGATGAGAGGGACTTGTAGATCATAATAATTCAACTCCTCAACGCCTAAGATTTTTTTTCTAAGCTCGATATAGCGGTGTAGAGGAGTAATGTTGTCCTCTGTAGCTTTAATTAAGGCGTGATAGACGCTAGGATCAATATTTTTGGGATAAAGCGCAGCTTCAACGCAGGAAGGATAATTGCGTGCGCGCATGCTAAAAATATGCGCTTGTATTTGACCGTTCAACAGCTCGGTTAAGGTGTTTTCAAAATCTGCATACTGTTTGTGAAAACGTTGGAAAACATTTTTTCTTAGAGTGCGGTCCGGGTCGCGGATAAACATACCGTAAGAGGCGTGGGAGATCGGTTTCTCTTCGCCCTGGCTGTCTTTTGCAGTACCAAAATGAAAGTCGGCATCGTTTATCGAATTAAACGCTTTGCAAGAGGACATTAATGATTGTCCTGCAAGGGCAATTAGCTTCTCTTCCGAAGAGGAGAGAGTGAATGGTCGCATGCGAATAATTTTTTCGACATAGAAGCGATACTTCTGTAATTCCGGAGATTCTAAGAAACTCTTTAAGGTTGCAGCTTCAACGGCTAATAGTTCGGATTCAAACCAAGAAGTTTCTTTACCAAATTCATGGAAAAGTGCAGAAATTTTTGCAAAAGCGCTTTTGTAGCGCTCTTCAGCGATATCTTCATCGTGTTTGAGATGGGCATATGTATAAAGTTTTTCAAGTTGCCGTGAAATGGAGAAGATGTTTTCGAGAACTTCATTTAAAATTTGTGAACTTTCGCTTAGTCTTCCTTGAAAACCCATGATTTCAGGCCAAATTGGATGCTGGTTTGCACGTTTTGCAGTTTCAAAATCTTTTTCCCACTCTTCAAAAGTTGGGTAAAGCGCCTCCACATTCCAACAGTCGCCTAATGCTGTCTCTTTTCTCGTTTTCATAGTAACCAATCCTTTGATACGGCGTTGAAAAAAGTAAACTCTATCATTTTCGAGTGATTTTTGGATAGAGTAGCTCCCATAAATCAGAAATTTATTGATGAATATTTGAGAATAAAATATTTTAGAGCGATTCTAAAAAAAAAGAAGTTGAGATTATGGCTGGAATAGATCTTTGTGTGCCTAAAGTGAAAGGCGCATTTATCATAAAAAACGATCGCGGTCTACATACAAGACCATCAACCGAGATAGTAAAATGTGCGGCATTATTCAAATCTGAAATATATCTGTTTTGCCAAAGAGAGAGCTCGAATGCTAAATCGCTTTTGGGAATTTTAATGATGGCTGCGACCAGAGGGTCACGTGTTCGTGTCGAGGCAGAGGGTGTTGACGCTGAAGAAGCGATTGCAGCACTTCTTAAATTGGCAGAGAATAACTTCAATATGGAGTATTAATCTTCTACGGGAAGAGTTTTTTCTAGGACTCCGCGTGTACAGTAGACCGGTGCGTTATTCATAAGCGCTAAAGTTATGCAATCGCTAGGTCGTGCGTCAATTTCGATGATATGGCGGATATCACCCACTGTTTGTTCTAAGAAAAGTCTGGAAAAATACACGGTATCTTGCACATCATTGATCACGACTTGTTTTATCCGAACGTCTAATCCTCTTAAAATTTGATCCATGAGATCATGTGTCAAAGGTCTGGGATTTTCTGTTCCGGTAAGGTACATCTGCAGAATGTGGCCGACGGTGGGATCAGTGTAGATGGCAAAACGTTTCTCTTTCGCTCCTAACACTACAACAGTATAAGAACGTGTTTGCATTATTTTATCGAATGTAAGCTGTACGAGTTCGGTAAGCATAGAATGTGTCACCACTGGTAAGTTCCCCTCATACTACTATCTATAAATATTTCTAATGATTTTGTCATTACCGATTTTCTGTGTGTCCATCGGGAAAGCCGACGATAACTCGGCTTGCTAGGTGAAGAAACAGTCCCGTTTCGACTACCCCAGAAATATCGTGTAAAACATCTTCTGTCAGATCGGGCATGTCTGGTGGTGCTCTAAATTTGGCATCATAAATGTAGTTGCCGTTATCTGTAATGTAGAATTCACCGTTTTTATCCTTGCGAAAGTCGCCCGTAAAACCCAGGGTTTCAATTTGCAAGCGTGTGACATTACAGGCAAAGGGGACAACTTCGATCGGTAGAGGGTGTTTTTTTCCTATTTTGTCGACAAGTTTACCATCGTCGACGATGATAATAAATTGGTAACACGCATTTGCAATGATTTTCTCTCGCAATAGCGCGCCTCCACCCCCTTTAATGAGAGCTCTTGTAGAATCAACCTCATCCGCACCATCAACAGCGAGATCTAGGTTTTGAATGGAGCTTGAGTCTACTATGGTAATACCTTGTTGCTTTGCTAACTCTTCAGAACGCTTAGAAGTGGCAACTGCAGTAATTTTTAAGCCTTCTTGAACTCTTTTGGCGAGGTGTTTGATAAAAAAGGCGGCAGTAGATCCAGTTCCGATTCCAATGCGCATACCATCATCGATTAACTTAACGGCTTCTTTGGCAGCGGCTTCTTTTGCGACATCTGCATAGGTTGCATTAGTATTGGTCATCTGCTATTGTTCTCCTCTAAACCCGATTGTGATAAGAGAATGATTACATTACAAGAGTTTTGTGCCTATTTAGATCAATACCTCGATTGCCGTGCGTTTACTGACTACGGACCCAATGGGTTACAGGTTGAGGGAAAAAATAAGCTAAAGAAAATTGCGACGGCTGTGAGCGCTAGTCAAGCGACGATTGAAGAAGCTATAGCTTGTGGTGCGGACGCTCTTATCGTTCATCACGGTATGTTTTGGAATCGTGATCCTTACGAAGTTGTTGGTGTTAAGAAAGATAAGATCAAACTCTTACTTGAAAACAATGTATCTTTATTGGCTTACCACCTTCCTCTCGATGCACATTCTGAAGTGGGAAACAATTGGAAAGCGGCTAAAGATCTAGGATGGAAAAATATAGAACCCTTTGAGATAAAAGGGGTTCCGTTAGGTGTAAAAGGGGATTTTTCCGAACTGCAGCGGCAAGCCTTCCAGGCCAAATTAGAAACATACTATAATCACTCGGCATCTTGTGCTTTGGGTGGGCCTCATGAGGTTCAAAGCGCCGTTCTTATCTCAGGTGGCGCCCATTGGAATATCAAGGAAGCCGTGCAAGAGGGTGTTGATTGTTTTATCACCGGAAGTTTTGACGAGCCGATATGGCACATCGCTCATGAAGAGAAGATTAACTTCTATGCGCTCGGTCATTCAGCTACAGAACGAATTGGTCCTCAAGCTCTTGGAGATCATCTTAAAAGAGAGTTTGGATTGGACGTACAGTTTCTAGATATTCCCAATCCTTTTTAAGAATCCTCTTCCCTCTCTTCACCAACACGTCTGATACGGCCTAGAAGTTCACCGGGTTCTCTCTCATCTTTAAATTCGTGTTTGAGTTGTCCAAGTAGTTCGTTGACGTAATGACTTTTGGATTGGGCGGGATGCTCGTTGGAGTCGAAAAGCTTAAAAGTTCCTTTGAGCTTGATTCGTTCTGCATCGTGTCGTGAAATCCATTTATGAATGTTCTCGCTTACTTCGTTAAGCGCTGATGGAGTGATCTTTGCGTCGATCTCGGCCATTCTTCGCTCTAATTTTTTTCGAGTTCTGCGCACATGAGCGCTTTCTTTCGCTTTTTTCATCTAGAATACCTCTATTTTCATTAACCTGAATGTAACATAATAATAATTTTTTGCAATTACTTGATCCCACTCGTTGACAGAAAATCCTACAAACCAGGACAATGCATGCAAAAATCTAGGGGTTTTCATGAAAAATGTGATCGAAGTGTTGGAAGAGCGCGGCTTTATCGATGCCATGACAAGTGAAGAGTTAAAAAAGAGTGCAAACCAACAACTTAAAGTATACTGCGGCTTTGATCCTACAAGTGAAAGCCTACATTTGGGCAACATGGTAGCCATTATGGGATTGGCGTGGTTTCAACGATTCGGGCACACTCCCGTTGCTATTGTAGGTGGTGCAACCGGTATGATTGGGGACCCTTCAGGCAAGGCGACCGAGCGCAATCTTCTCGACCAAGAAGCCATAGAGAGAAATCTGGAAGGGATTCGTCATAATTTAAAGCAGGTCCTGGATTTTGAATCCGTCGAGAATAAACCTGTCGTATTAAATAACTATGAATGGTTCAGTAATTTTTCATTTGTAGACTTTTTGCGCGACGTTGGGAAATATTTTCGCGTAGGTCCTATGTTGGGGAAAGAAAGTGTCCGCGCGCGCTTAAATTCTGAAGAGGGAATGAGCTTTACCGAATTTAGCTATCAGCTTTTGCAAGGCTATGACTTTCTTTATCTTTTCGATAAGTACGGAGTGACAGTAGAAATTGGCGGAAGCGATCAATGGGGAAATATAACTGCCGGAACAGATTTGGTTCGCAAAGTGCGTGGTGAGTCTGTTTATGGATTAACTTTCCCTTTGTTAACGCGAAGCGACGGAAAAAAATTCGGTAAAACAGAAAAAGGAGCTATTTGGCTTTCTGCAAAAATGCTTTCTCCTTATGAATTTTATCAGCATTTATTTCGGGTAACCGATGAAGATGTGATCAAGTTAATGCGTCTGGTTACTTTTATGGAAATGGACGAAATTCGCCGCTATGAAGAGATGATGACTAAATCAGATTACGTACCAAATACCGCTCAGAAGCGATTGGCGGAGGAAGTAACGCGTATCGTTCATGGTGAAGAGGGTGTTAAAAGTGCCGAACGTGTAACTGCAGGAGTGGCTCCGGGATCCGAGACCGAACTAAACGCTGAATTATTAGAACAAATTGCATCTGAGATGCCGAGCGAAGATTTTAGAAAAGAAATGCTTTTGGATAAAAAATTAATCGATGTTCTTGTTGAAGCCGGATTACAAAAAAGCAAAGGTGATGCAAGACGTCTTATCCGTAACGGCGGCGCCTATTTGAATAATGAAAAAGTAAACGACGAAGAGTACTCTCTTGCCGATCATGATATTATTGAAGGGAGATTAATGCTGCTAGCTGTAGGGAAAAAGAACAAGCTTCTTTTGAGAATCAAAGAGTAATTTCCTCTTATTTAAAACTTTTTGAAAAATATTCTTGAACCGAAATGTGGAATGACTATGATGATGGCTAGCAATATTTTACT
>JAJFMB010000253.1 GCA_021772355.1 Chlamydiota bacterium
TTAGGAAAAAGTGAAGCGTTCTGGATCGTAACAATGTTAATCGTAGTTTGGACATGTCCCAACACACACGAACTCATACAAGATTTAAAAGGCCCCTCATGGTGGAATGTACGCTTAAATAAAAGGTGGGCTGTTTGCCTGGCACTAGTCACCGTATTTAGTCTCTTCGGCACTATTAACGTTCAAAAATTTGTATACTACCAATTTTAAAAAAATGACACCTTTGCAATTTTTACGCTTTTGGATCTTTTCGACACTTCTTTTTCTCGTAGGCGTCATAGCCTTTTGCTTAGTGATGGATCCTTTTCACCTATTTCATCGCTCGCAGTCAAAACCAATCAGAAATTTTCATTACAGTCGATTTGCCAAAGTGCTACAATTGGCAAAAGCTAAACCAGCCGGCCTTTTGCTTGGTACATCTCGCGTTGATAACGGGTTTAACCCTCAAGACCTCCCCGATCATACTGTTTGCAATGCAGCAGTTTCGGGAGCTACCATCTATGAATACTCTCATTTTCTCAAATACGCCATACAACATAACAAAGAAAACTTTCGTTTTACTGTCATAGGGCTTGATTTTGCTCTATTTCATGCAAAAGGAAAATGCGATATCCGTCTTCGTCAGACGGCAGAATTCCTCCGCAATCCCATAACATCCCTTGAACTGTATCGCAAAGCCCTCTTTTCGCTGCCCGCTTTCCTCTGTTCCCTAAATCAGCTGAAGAGGAAAAAATCATCCAAAGACCCCATACATAAGGTTTTCCGTGGAAGTGATGGAATCTATTTGTCCCGTTATCAGGCCAACCTTTTTACCACTCTTCGCGATCCAAAAAATCTAAATACACCCGAGCTCAACTCTTTTCGCTCACTGATCCAAATGTGTGCTGAAAATAATATTCGTTGCGATCTCATCATCAACCCCATCCATGCCAGACTCATGGAAATGATCCAATGCTCTGGAAGCTGGGAGTACTATGAAAATTGGAAGAGAATGCTTGTTGCTATCGTAGAAGAAGAAAAAATCAAAACTCCTGAAGCGCACATTGCCTTATGGGATTTCAGCGGCTACAATTCCATCACTACTGAGCAGGTATCACAATTTAATGATCCCATGACGTATTTTAGCGATTCCTCCCACTACACTCATGAGACAGGTAAATTAATTCTTAACACCCTTTTTTCCTCAACACCTTCCTTTGGTGTTAAACTATCCAAACAAACAATTGAAGAGCATTTAATTTCCATAAAAAATGATCAACAAGCGTATCGCCGAATTCATCAAAAAGATTACGAGGAAATTGCTAATCTTTGTTCATTATGGTAAATTTCATCCCAGCCATGAAATTACCAACCTTAAAAAATACTTTATTTGATTTAACGTGTCTATTTAGCCTTGTGGGTATATGGCCCCGCTTTATCGAACCGAATTTATTAAAAACAACAAAGATTTCCCTTCCCATCCCCAACTTACCTCCCTCCTTGCACAACCTCAAAATTCTGCAACTGAGTGATCTTCACCTCAATCACACCATTACCAATTACCTTTTAGAAAAAATTATCAGAAAATCTCGCAGCCTAAAACCCGATATTATCGTCCTCACAGGCGACCTTCTCTGTCGAGGAAGACTCCTTGAGAGAAAACGTTTGCGCTCTTTCCTCGCCTCCTTGGAAGCACCTCACGGATGCTTTGTAATTCTGGGAAACCACGACTACGCCCAATGGATTTCCATCAATTCCAAAGGAGATTATGATGTCATTGGACAGAACGACAGGATTTTATCGAAAGGGATCAAGCGACTGTTTCAACAAACTAAGCTAACGCGCCAAACAACTTCGCAAGCCTATCAACCTGCTATCAATCAAGAACTGCTCGATCTACTTCAGCAAACCCCCTTTCAACTCCTCCATAATACCACCACCCAAATCCCTATAGAAAACTCCTTTCTCAACGTCTGCGGACTCGGAGAATATATGGCAGGCCACTGCCAGCCAGACCGCGCCTTTGAAAATTTTGACTCTCGTTATCCCGGATTGATCTTAGCCCATAATCCCGACAGCGTCCCCTCACTTCAGCGCTACCCGGGAGATGTGATTCTCTGTGGTCATACTCATGGAGCGCAAATTAATTTACCTTTCATCCGCAAAAGGGTGACACTTATGGAAAATCCTCAATACAGACGGGGTTTACATCACGAAAATAAAAAGTGGGTATACATTAATCGCGGCATCGGAGGAATATCTCCCATCAGACTCTTCTCCTCCCCTGAACTCACTTGCATCACTTTGGAGACATCGCCATGAAAAAAGTTAGTGTTATTTTATTAGCCGGTGGTCGCGGCACGCGCATGCAGTCAGCTGTTCCCAAGCAGTACCTTCCCTTGCGCAAAAAACCCGTCGCCTTGCATAGCTTTGACATTTTTCTCGGCCTACCCCAAGTTTGTGAAGTCGTTGTTGTCTGCGATCCCACCTACCGCTCTTTTTTTACCCCTCCGGTCACCCTGATTCCGATCACCTTCGCCGAACCGGGAAACAGACGGCAAGATTCGGTTTATAATGGCTTTAAAGCCATTACCTCCAAACCCGATCTCGTATGCATTCATGACTCTGCCAGACCTCTTATCTCCCCCTCCCTGATTAAAAACGTTTTAAATGCAGCAGAAACGCATGGCGCCGCTACAGTCGGCATGCCCCTAAAATTTACCATCAAAGAGTGTACAAGCGACCATTTCGTTATCAAAACCCCCGATCGCGCCCGCTACTGGGAAATACAGACACCTC
>JAJFMB010000254.1 GCA_021772355.1 Chlamydiota bacterium
GACGTAACAAGTGCATGCGTCGACGTTTTTCTTCATTAGACATTTTGTAGGCCTGATAAATCGCATCGGCGGTCCCTTCTATGTCATAAGGATTGATGAGTATCGCTCCTTTTCCAAACTCGGCGGCGGCTCCGGTAAATTCGCTTAATATCAGAACACCGCGCTCTTCTAGGTTTGCAGCGACGTACTCTTTTGCTACAAGATTCATCCCGTCTCTAAGAGATGTGATTAAGGCGATATCAGCAGCGCGATAATAGGCCGCGAGTTGGTCGTGCGGTAGGTTGCGGTAGTAATACTGTATTGGTGTCCAACCCGGAACTCCGAATTTCCCGTTTGTTTCCCCAATGAGTCTTTCTACTTCTGTCTTAAGTTCGATGTATTGAGGAACTTGTATTCGACTAGGAACAAGTACTTGAACTAATGTGATCTTCTCGCGCATTTCGGGATAGCGTTCTAAAGCGTTGCTGAAAGCGAGGATTCGCTCGGGAATTCCTTTTGTGTAGTCCAATCGATCGGTTCCTAAAACAATCTGTTGGTTAGGGAATTCATTGTGAAAGGCGACAGTGCGTTCTTCAACTAAAGGAGAGGCTGCCAATGTTGAAAATGCTTGGTAATCAATGCTAATGGGAAAAACACCCACTTTGACGGTGCGATTTTGCAAAGAAACGATCTTAGTACCATTTGTGCCGGAAATTTTTGCAGACAAAGGCCGCGTTCTACGGAATGCCTCGATTAGATTGCGTTGATCGTTTGCCGTATGCACACCAATTGTATCATACTCCATTAACCCTTTAAGGATTTCAGTGCGCCAGGGAAGTTTAAGAAAGATATCAGGGGGAGGGAAGGGAATGTGTAAGAAAAATCCTGTGCGACAGTTTGGTTTTAATTTCTTTAGGTGAAGAGCAACCTCCATCAATTGGTAGTCTTGAACCCAAATGTAGTCTTTTTCGGTGCAATTTTCGGCAATTTTCTCCGCAAACTTCTGATTGACATCGGAATAGGCTTTCCAATACTCGGGTTTGAAATTGCATCGTGTTTCTAAACTATGAAAGAGTGGCCAGAGAATTTCATTTGAAAATCCGAAGTAGTAATTTTGAACTTCCTCTTCCGTAAGAAACACAGGGTTGAGGTGATAGCCCGCTTCATTTTCTGCTTGTTTAAGAAGGGGACTAAAGTCCCCCTCTTCTGTGGTTCCTAACCACCCTACCCATGAACCACCATGTTTATTTAAAATAGGGTTGAGGGCGGCCACGAGTCCTCCTCCTCCGGGGGAAACGTGCCATTTTTCATCAATACGGTTGATCCTGATAGGCAACCGGTTAGAGACAACGACAAGCCGTATGTCATCCATATTCATATTTTGCTTCCCCCCTCAAGGAATCCCTCTCTTTTCTTCCTACCACGGCCATTAAATGTTTTCAACGTTTGTGCATCAAATCTCTACAGACAATACCAATCCAACAAAGCCAACCATTGTGAACAAACATGAGATGTTCCATAATTGCAAAATGTAAAATTTATGGAGGTTAACGTGAAATACTTCGCTCTTCTTGTTGCGTGCTTTTCTGTTTTGGCTGCTGAGAGTCAAGCTCTTGAGGTTGTTCCTTACGCTGCTTTAGACCAACAAATGGCAAAGGAGCTTTTTCAAGCTAGAACCGGAGATACGATTGTTCTTGTGTCGGATGGAGAACTTATTCCCATCGAGTTTTTCTTAGATGGAGATCTCTTTGCTCTAGAGGGGCAAAGTAAATTACAGCTGCGTGTTCTTAAGACATTTTTCGTAAGACCTCATTGTCATCAGCTTAAGTTTAGTCTTGATGGCGAAACGTGGTGTGGATTTGCAGATTTTTGCATGGGGGTATTGACAGCAACCGTGCAACCCGAAAAAAAATCCGATGATATCACTTTAGAAATTCATTCTGACATCTATTTGAGGAACCCATGAACTATTTATTACCTGTTATGGCTCTCTGTTTGCTAATTCCTGCCTTTGCTGTTTCTCTTGAGCAAGGGCAAGTTGACGAACTTGTGGAAAAAGCTTTTGAAGGACAAAAACACTCATACGCTCCTTATTCTCACTATCATGTGGGAGCTGCTTTATTAACGAAATCCGGTAAGATTTATACGGGATGTAATGTGGAAAACGCCTCATATGGAGGTACGAACTGCGCAGAACGCACTGCAGTCTTTAAGGCTGTTTCCGAAGGAGATAAAGAGTTTGAGGCCATCGCTGTTGTGACAAAAGATGGGGGCTCACCTTGTGGGATTTGCAGACAGATTCTTAATGAATTTAACCCGAAAATCCTTGTCATTGCGCTAGATGAAACTGGACGTGTTCACCATCAAATGACACTAGATCAATTGCTTCCGCACGCTTTTGGCCCGGCAAATTTAGAGTGATCCTAGAAGTTCACTGAAAGACCGGTCATAACACTGTGAACGGTTGCAATTTTATTTCGACCGCACCATTTTTTGGGGAAACGTCGTTGGTTGTGACCAAAAACTCCACGGTAGGTGATAAAAGGGAAAAAATAGTGGCAAAAGCAGGTCGTGAGACCAAGACTTGCCGTGGGCAAAAACTTTCTTTCTCGTGTTTTACCAAGTAAGTGATCAGAGTCGACGATGTGATCGCGGCAGAAGCGTTGTGTGACTTGCGCTGCACCGCCTTTTAAGAGAATGCCAAAATTGGGGCAGAGCAGATAGGTGGTGGTGGCCAGTAGATTCCAGTCGCGCGATGTGATCTCATAGCGGTTGTGAGATGCGAATGTCAGAGTGGAGCGACCATTGTCATTGTAGCCAACTTCCAAGCCGAACGAGAGCATCTTTAAAATGTTGAGGTTGTAACCGCCGGAGATTCCCCACGCAAAATGGCCGCGATCGCAGCTTTCGATTTCATGACTCTTTGATGGGGAGGCAATCCAAGAATATCCAAATTGAGACCCGAGATAGATTCCTGATTTAAGGCAGCTTAAAGGTAGTGCCTCTTGGCTCAAGAGATGAGTGAAGGGCAGTAAGAGTAGGCTTAAGCAAAGAGCACGCATAGTTAAAAGGTTAGCGTTAGCCCGCCATAGACGCTGTGGACGGAAGAAATTCTATTTAGGGACAGCTTCATTTCCTCATTTTTAAAATGGA
>JAJFMB010000255.1 GCA_021772355.1 Chlamydiota bacterium
AATTCTCTGGCAGTCTTATGATCCATAAAGCTGGAGTCGGTTACTTCAGTAGGCATGGGGCCGTTCCCGACTCGGGTAGCATATGCCTTGACCACACCGAGTGTGTGAGAAATTTTGCTTGGGCCGATGCCTGCGCCGGCACAGATGCCACCCGCAATGGTTTCCGAAGAGGTGACAAAGGGATAAGTTCCAAATGTGATGTCTAGTCCCGTCCCTTGAGCTCCTTCGAGCATAACAAATTCTTTCTTTGCAATGGCCAGGTTGATCATGTCTTCTACGTCAGTGACGAAAGGTCTTAAGAAATCGGCACAAAGAGAATAGTGCATAAAGCTTTCTTCGAAGTCGGCGCACTCTTTATCATATAACTTTTTCATGACGAAGTGTTTATTTCTGAAGTTCACCTTATATTCGCGTCCAAAAATCTCGGGTCGTACATAATCTCCCATCCTGATGCCGATACGATTGATTTTATCGCTGTAGCAGGGGCCAATTCCTCGTCCGGTCGTTCCAATAGCGCGACCCTCTTTTTGTTCTTCTTCGTATTGATCTATAAGCTTGTGGTAGGGAAAAATAATTTGAGCGTAGGGAGAGATCCATAATCTTCCTTTAACGTCGATTTTCTTCTCTTTTAGTGTGTTGATTTCTCGGATAAGCACTTCGGGATCGATAACGGTACCAGCTCCGATGTAACACTGTGTGTGCTCATGTAAAATTCCGGAAGGAATTAGGTGAAGTTTAAATTCTTTATTGTCGACAACGACCGTGTGCCCGGCGTTATTTCCCCCTTGCGCGCGGATGATGTGCTGCGCTTGTGAGGACAAGACATCAATAATTTTCCCTTTCCCCTCATCGCCCCACTGGGTTCCGACGACGATGATGCTAGGCATCGTTTTACTCCCGTAATCTTACATTTTCCCTGATATAGAGTAGCATGTCCCAAGGGTTTGATGAAAGAGTATTTTCAGGTGCGTGATAGAAGGGGTAAAGACTATTTTACCCCTGATTGCGACCCTAATCCATAGTCTGGCGCTCTAGAAAACAATAAGATTGTTTAGATTTTGAGGAGAGCATGTCTTTTGACATGGTCGACGAAAAAGATGAAAAAGATCGTTATTTTCTAGAGATGCCTGACTATGTAGTATATTTTTTCTCAGAAAAATAACTATGGGGAGGAATATGTTAGACCCGTGATTGTGACCTAACCTGATGCCAAGCGGTACAAAGGGAGGTTAGATGTCGAAAATTTTGACGAAAGACATGTCAGTAGACATGTTGGAGGAGAAATTTATCAAAAGATGACCTTCACCTGTAGATGTTTGTCCTCAGATTAAGTCACAATCTCGGGTTATAAGACTCATCTATGAAGCGACGCCCCTCGCCCAACTCTAAAGAGTTTTAACTTCGTCACGCCTCTTCATATCTAAATCTCTAAAAAAGATCGTCAGACAAGATTAGGGCACAATTAGGGGTTTTAGTCTCCTGAAGCTTTGAGTACTTCCATAAAGGCTTTTTGAGGGATGCTGACCTTGCCGATCTCTTTCATCTTCTTTTTTCCCTTCTTTTGTTTTTCCCAAAGTTTTCGTTTTCGGGTGATGTCTCCACCGTAGCATTTGGCTGTGACGTTTTTAGCCAGAGCACCTATGGTTTCGCGGGCAACGATTTTACCGCCGATGGCAGCTTGGATGGGAACCTTGAAGAGCTGTCTTGGAATCACCTCTTTAAGTTTGGAGCAAATGGCGCGCCCTTTGCTTTCTGCTTTGGTGCGATGGACAAGACAGGAGAAGGCATCGACAGGTTCTTCATTGACGCGTATTTCTAGTTTGACGATGTCACTCTCTTGATAGGAATCGTGTTCATAATCAAAGGAGCCGTAACCGCGGGTCACAGATTTTAACTTGTCATTGAAATCGGTGATGATTTCATTCAGAGGAAAGCGGTATGTGAGGAGGAGGTGGTTGGCATCCATTGTATCTGTTTTGATACACTCGCCCCGTTTTTCCATAGCTAAGTTCATGATGGCTCCGACGTAGTCAGGGGGAACCATGATGGCGCATCTGACCCAAGGCTCTTCCACCCAGGCAATAGTTGCCGGATCGGGAAAGTGAGCGGGATTGTCTATGCTTAAGGCAGTTTCATCATTAAGGACGACTTTATAGACAACGCTTGGCGCAGTGGAAATAATATCGAGATCAAATTCGCGCTGTAACCTTTCAAAGGAAATTTCTAAGTGTAAGAGACCTAAAAAACCGCATCGAAAGCCAAACCCTAGGGCAAGGCTGCTCTCTTGCTCGATGTGTAGGGCAGAGTCGTTCAATTGGAGTTTGACAAGCGCGTCGCGTAAGGCTTCGAAATCAGAAGAGTCTACCGGGTAAATACCGGCAAACACAACGGGTTTGATTTGACGAAAACCAGGGAGGGGTTTTGATACCGGCTTTTTCTGCAGAGTGATGGTATCACCGATTTTAACATCAGCGGTTTTTTTGATGTTCGCAATGAAATATCCCACTTCACCGGGACGTAAAATCTCGACGGGGTGTTGTTTTGGAGTGAAAATGCCCACTTCAAGCACTTCAAAATTTTTACCGGTCGCCATCATTTTGATCATGGAGCCTTTAGAGATTTCACCGGAAATGAGGCGGACGTTGACTAACACGCCACGGTAGACATCGTAGTGAGAATCAAAAACAAGGGCTCTTAAATCGTTATCTATCGGTTCTTGGGGTGCGGGAACATCTTTAACGATCTGCTCTAGCACATCTTCAATACCTATCCCGGATTTTGCAGAGCAATACACGGCGTTTGAGGTATCAATACCGATGATATCCTCAATTTGTTTCTTTACCCCTTCGGGGTCTGCAGACGGTAGATCGATTTTATTGAGAACAGGAATAATTTCTAAATCGCGTTCGATCGCTAAATGCACGTTTGCAAGGGTTTGAGCTTGTACACCTTGGCCGGCATCAACAACCAAAAGAGCACCTTCGCAGGCAGAAAGTGAGCGGGATACTTCGTAGGTGAAGTCAACGTGGCCTGGAGTGTCAATCAAATTGAGTTGATAAAGCTCTCCGTCTTTCGCTTTATAGTGCATGGTGACAGGACACGCTTTGATCGTGATGCCTCGTTCTCGCTCAAGGTCCATGCTATCTAGCAGCTGCTCTTGCATGTCTCGCGCTTTCACGGTGTGTGTGAATTCGAGGAAACGGTCGGCAATCGTCGATTTTCCGTGATCGATGTGAGCGATGATGGAGAAGTTTCGAATTTTCTTTAGGTCGTACTTTAGCATAGGGTGTTAATGTACCCGAAATCCCTTAAGAATTCAACTTATTAAGAGAGCAGAGAATGTCACCGGATTCTACAGTGATTTCAAAAGAGGAACCAAGAGCAATATTCGAGATGCTCATAAAATTTTTATTTATCTCAGCATTGTTAAGTTCCCATTTTAATCCTTGAGTCGTGATGCCTGTTGCAGGTTCTGCCAAGGGTACAAGCGAAAGAGTTTGTCTTGGAAAAGTTGCGATAGATGCTGAACCTGTGATTACAAAGAGGGTTTCAAGCTCTGTTTCAATATACACCTTCATGGGATAGCGAGATAACAAATGCAAATTGTAGAGGGAGTGATCTGTGCGTTCTCGGAGCGCTCCCAGAACGATGCATTTTTCAGGATTTCTTTCGAAAGCCAAGCGCAATCCGATTTCCAGATCTGTTTCGTCCTTTTCAACAGAGAAACGCTTAGTGGGCACATGGGCGTATTTATTGAGGAGTTCCGGGGAGACGGAATCAAAATCGCCGACGATCATTTCGGGAGTTACCCCAATTGCATCGCAATGGGCCAGTCCGCCGTCAATAGCGATTACAGCTGTTTTCCCCTTAAGCTGCTCTGCAAGAAAATTGTAGTCGCGGATTTCACCGCCGGCAATTAAATAGATCATTGCGGCCAAGATGACTCGAACATCCACCGAGTTGCCCCGACTAGAACCTGAATCTAGCGCGTCTACCAATTCCGCCATGGCCGCAGAAAAGGCAATCCTAGTATAAGCGAAAGAATAATAGGTTTGAACAAGACATATTTAGCTTGTTAAATCCCTGTACATGTAATTTTGAATGGAAATGAGCATCGGAAGCCGGCCCTCTTGCGGCTTATCTAAGAAGGTCTTTAGAGCTTTAATATCGCAGGACTTGTAGTGCTCTTCTGCAGTTTTGCTATTTTTTTGGCAGCCTTTCCCTTTTTCATGCATTTTTGCAAGCATAAGGTGGGCGAGCCGGTACTCAAAGGCTGCAAACTCACTATTCTGTATCCCGATGATTTGTTTGAGTAGTCCCCATGCTTGTGCCTGATCACTCCTATTAGAGGAGTGCATTAGGATAAAAGCATAAAGCGCTAAGTGGGCATAATTATTGTGATTATTTAATTCGAGTTCTTCCTGAAGGCTTGTTTTAAAGGCTTCGAATTCAGGTCCGGGTTTCGCTATGCGATGAATACGGTAAGGGATGTTAGCGGTAAAAAGGGAGCTGTGGATTTCTGTCTCAAGTAAGGGAACCTTCTTATAAAGGGATATTGCTTTCATAAAGTGGTTTGTAGCTTCAGTAGGATCGGTATTTTCTTTCACATATCCCATAAGAAAGTTGGCACACACCAAATTTTTGTCGGTAAAAAAGGTAAGCTTTTCAGCCCACCGTCCCTCATTTTCGAGGCATTTCATATCGACATTTTTGTAAATGATCGTAAGAAAAAACATCTCCACAAATGCCGTATGGGCAGGGTTGTCGAGGTCGATTTTTTTTTGGTCTATGAGATGGTTGAGGGCGCCTAAGCAAGAAAGGAGGTAAGGTTCTAGAGAATTATCGGGGTATTGCTTCAAGAAACTGAGAAAATTAAAAAGATGTAAAAATAGGTGGTCATAATTGCAAATCGTTTTTTGATTAATTCCTTCAATGAGCGCTTCCATCCCTTTTAGGTATTTTTCTTTGGAGAAGCACACAAGTGCGAGTTTGAAATGGGTGTCAGGGAGATTACTTTGAGCAGCAGTCTCAAAAAAAGCTTCAAAAGCTCCAATTTCTCTGGGGAGACAAAGGTTTTTATTCTTATAACCCTGATGGAATATCCACTCCTCTGCAACCGCGCCATCGGCGCTGTGGGGAGAAAAACTGCAAATATATTTAAAATTATCATTTAAATTAAGAAGACCAAAAAGAGAGATCTTTAAGATTCTTTTTTTTGAATGGGAGTCGAGAACAGGTTGGCGTTCTCTAATTTGGTGAATTATGTAATTTTTTAAGCTAGCGTAATCATAAACGTTTGTGGAGTCACCTTTATCGAGTGTAAAGGCCACGAGATAAGGCAGCCTTTGTGAAGATTTCGCCATATCGCGAATAGTTTCGGTTGTGAAGGGGCAGACTTCGTCACCGATATCTTTGGGTTTAACTTCAATCCCCTTTAAAGAATCTCCGATGGGTAATAAAAGTGGACGGCTAGTTGCTGGTATCATATTTAAACCTATTATTTATTTAAAAATAATACAATAAATCTACTATTAATCTCAAGGTAATATTAGAGTTGTGCTTTTGTGGGGAAATAGTATAAACTCTTTTTCATATGAATACCAATGTAACACTTCAACCTTATACGCGTACAAATCCCTACAGTGCGGCGATTAAAGAGCGGTATAATCTCACAAAGCCGGGATCTAAGAAGATGACCCAGCATATTGTCTTGGATTTAACCGGTTCAGGTTTGACTTATGAGGTGGGCGATAGCATCGGCGTGCAGCCTGTAAATCCTTCTGAAGTTGTTGAAAAAATGCTGAAGGTGATGAAAGCCACAGGTGATGAGGTGGTCCGGGAAAAGCGCTCCAACGAGGAGTGGAATTTAAAGGAATATCTTACAAAAAAAGCTAATCTTGCTCTTGTTAGTAAGAAATTATTTAGTGAAGTGTGCGAGAGACAGGAAGATCCTCGGAAAAAATTGGCGCTTGCTGTGCTACTTTCTGAGGAGAATAAAGGCGCTTTAAAGGAGTATTTGGCGGAGAGGGAAGTGTGGGATTTCCTTGAAGAAAACGAAGAGGTGATTTTTCCTGTCGAGGAGTTGTGTCATCTGATGATGCCTCTATTGCCACGCTTGTATTCTATAGCGTCGTCGCAAATGGCGGCTAAGAACGAAGTGCATTTAACTGTGGCACCTTTGGAATATGAAACAAATGGACGGAAACGACTGGGTGTGTGCACGCACTACCTCTGTCACATAGCGCCACTAATGGATCGGAGCGTTCCGGTTTATGTGCAGCCGCATAAAGGGTTTACAGTGCCCGAAGATCCCAATACACCCATTATCATGGTGGGACCGGGGACGGGGATTGCCCCTTTCCGCGCGTTTATGCAAGAGCGCATTGCGACCAATGCTCCAGGAAAAAATTGGCTTTTTTTCGGGGAGTGGAATCGTGCGTATGATTTTTTCTATGAAGAGTATTGGGTTGATTTACAAGCGCAAGAAAAATTGATCGTTGATGTTGCCTTTTCACGAGATCAGGAACATAAAGTTTATGTTCAACATCGCATGCTAGAGAGAGGAGCGGAGTTCTTTGCTTGGCTTCAGGAAGGAGCTATTTTCTATGTATGCGGGGATGCCGAACGGATGGCAAAAGATGTCGATGCTGCATTGCATCACATTGTGGAAGAGCATGGAAAGATGGACGAGCAGCAGGCAAAAGAGTATGTCAAGCAGCTGCGTAAAGAGAAGCGCTATCACCGAGATGTTTACTAATTTTCCATCGTTGTGACGATAGCCATACACTGCACACCTTCTCCGGTGCCGAAATCTGTTAACCCTTCGCCACTTGTCGCGGTGATTCCGATTTGAGAAACATCTAAGTCCATCACACGAGCAATGTTTTCCCGCATTTCTACAAGACGAGCTTTAAATTTTGGACGCTTGCCTTCCAGGGAGAGCGCTACATGTGTGACTTTTTGATTGCCAAGTGTTTTCATAGCTTCTTTTAAGTAAACTTCGCTATCGGTGATACCGTCTTTTAAGCATAAGTCATCGGCAATTCCACCTAAAATTAATACGCCTGTAAGTGATGTGATTGCATTACAGATGGCGTGAATGACAATATCACCGTCTGAATTTGCTCTAAAGCCGGGAACATCGTCGAAAATCAAGCCGGCAATCACACAATGCTCAGAAGTATCTTCAGGTAAAAAACGGTGGCTGTCTTGCCCAAGACCGGTTCTAATTTTCACAGGTAATTCCTCACTCTATTTTTATTAAGACATGATGACTTAAAAGGGTATTTTTCTAAAAGAAGAATGACATTCCTTTCTCCTTGCTCAGAACGTAGCTCTTGCGTTACTGTATATTTTCGGGATAAAAGTTCTTTCACACCATCTTTTGGGGGCATATGGAAGTTTTAAAAATATCGGGTGGAAAAGCTCTTCAGGGTCGCATTAAGGCTTCCGGAGCAAAAAATGCAATCACAAAACTTCTTGTTGCATCCCTTCTCACAGATAAACGATGCACTTTTTATAATGTTCCAAATATTGGCGATGTGGATGTTACAGTCGATCTTTGCCGTGAAATTGGAATGGAGGTTTCATGGGATCGCGACGCCGGTATTATGGAAGTGATCACTAAAGAGCTGAAAACCTCTTATGTGCCTCAACGTTTTTCCGGAGCTAATCGAATTCCTATCTTGATGATCGGGGCGCTGCTTGGCCGCACCAATGAGGATATCATTGTTCCCACAGTTGGAGGGTGCCTCATTGGCAAACGTCCCGTGGATTTTCATTTGGATGCTCTGCGACAACTTGGTGCGACCATTGAGTACCGCGGAATGAAAAAAGAGGGCGCTTATTTTGCACATGCTCATAATGGGCTAAGAGGGACAGTGATTACACTTCCTTTTCCTTCTATTGGCGCAACCGAAAACACTATTCTCGCTAGCATAACTGCTCGAGGTCTTACCGAAATTAGAAATGCAGCCATTGAACCTGAAGTGGTTGAGTTGATCTTGTTTTTGCAAAAGCTCGGAGCAATCATTACTCTTGATGTCGACCGCACTATTCGTATTCATGGAACGCGCCATTTTTACGACGTGGAGCATACTATAATTCCCGATCGTATTGAGGCAGCATCTTGGGGAGTTGCGGCTGTCGCATCCAAGGGCAGAGTATTTCTTGAAGGGGCTCAGCATCTCAATATGGTGACTTTTTTGAACAAAATCCGAGAAGTGGGTGGTGGTTTTGATATTAAAGCTGATGGGATTGAGTTTTTTTATGATGGTCCTCTTCAGGGCAATTTGCATTTAGAAACCGACGTTCATCCTGGATTTATGACGGATTGGCAGCAGCCATTTGTCGTCTTGCTAACGCAATCTGAAGGCTCCTCAGTTGTTCATGAGACTGTGTATGAAAATCGTTTTGGTTACACCGAAACTTTGATGGAAATGGGAGCTGATATCACGCTGTTCAAACAATGCTTAGGTGGCAAGCAGTGCCGCTTTGCTTCGCAAAGCTTTGCTCACAGCCTTATTGTGAAAGGACCAACACCTTTGGTGGGACGTGAAATAGCAATACCTGATCTTCGAGCCGGATTTGCGTATGTGATGGCAGCGTTGGTTGCTAAAGACACAAGCACTATTTCGGGACTTCATTTTCTTGATCGCGGCTATGAGAAGTTAACGGAAAAACTCAACACGCTTGGTATTGACGCTCAGAGAATTGAACAAAAAACCTCCGATCAGGAACTGACCCCCAAAAAGAAAAAATCAAAGGCAACAACAGCTTATTCGACGGTGTCATGAGTTCTTTTTCAATTATTGATTTTCACTGTGATCTCCTCCTTTTTCTTCAGTCCGGCCCTGATCGAACAGCTGAGCATTTTGAATCGCGCTGCAGTTATCCCCAGTTGACAGAAGGGGGTGTTAAAATTCAAATTCTTCCCATTTTCACAGAGGGAGGGTCTCGTTCCTCGAAAAATGGACGGGAGCAGGTGGAAATATTTCGCAATCTACCGATCCGCTATCCTCATCAGTTTTCGGTTGTACAAAGGATCGAAGATCTCGAAACTTTGCATAACAAACAAACAGTCGCGACTATGTTAGCGGTGGAGAATGCTTCCAGTTTTTGTTCTGAAGATGATGATCTTCTGACACAATGGCGCTGGTTAGAGGAGGTAAACCGCTCAGTCGGTAAAATTGCCTATATTAGTTTGACTTGGAATTTTGCCAACCGTTTTGGAGGAGGAGCTCTAACTAAGACAGGGCTGAAAGATGATGGTAAAAAACTTCTAGAGTTGATGGATGGCAAAAAAATTCCGGTAGACCTGAGTCATGCTAGCGATGCTCTAGCTCACGATATTTTTACCTATATCGACCAAAAACAATTAGATGTTCCTATCATCGCCAGTCACTCTAACTGCCGTAGTATTACAAAGGTTCCTCGAAATCTTCCCGACGAACTAATTCGGGAAATTATTAAACGAGATGGTCTTATCGGTCTTAATATGATCCGTTATTTTGTTGCATCCGAAGGAGAAAAACCAAATAAATTTCTTGATCATCTTCACCACCTCGTTACCTTGGGTGGAGAGAAAAATGTCTGTTTTGGCCTCGATTTCTTTTGTGAAAATGATGTGCATCCTATTTACCGAAAACCTCCCGAAAAGCTCTTTTTTCCCGATTTTCAAAATTCAAGTTGTTACCCGCAACTTCTTGAAATGATTCAGAATGTCAAATTTTCCTCAGAGGATCTTGTTTCAAATATTTCTTCCCTCAATGCTTTAAGGTTTTTAAAGAAACTTTTTCTGTAGTCTCGAATTTTCTTCTTAATAAATTAATTCCTGAATGATATAATCTTCTCATCGAAACCACATTATTATAATTTAAATCCAAAGCTAGACGATGAAAAAAGGCGCATTAATACAAGTATTTATCTCAATATGTATTGCCATTGCGGCAGGCTATTTTACAGGGACGCATACGACAGTCGCCGGTGTTCCGATCATTCGTATCTACCATTTGATGGGGCAGCTATTTTTGAATGCTTTGATGTGTGTTGTGGTTCCGTTAGTTGTGACCTCATTAGTCAGTAGCGTGGCGCAGCTCAGTGCTGACGGTTCCCTGAAAACGTTGGGTAAGCGAGTCTTTGGCTATTTTCTTTTTACAAGTTCTTTAGCTGTTCTTATCGGCTATTTCTGCGTTGAGGTGATGCAACCGGGTAGCACTCCCGGAATAGCTTCATCATTTTCCATCAATGTCGATCATTTGGCCGAGACTGACTCCTTTTCTAATTTAGAACAGATTGTTCTAAGAATGGTGCCTGCAAATATCTTTGCGGCGGCAGCTCAAGGTCAAATATTGGGATTAGTGCTTTTTAGCCTTGTATTCGGGGTTTTTGTAGCAAAAATTGACGATGACTATGCGACTGTGATCATCCGTTTTGTGAAGGGAATTTACAAAATCATGGTGCATATGACCCAGTTTATCATGCGAGCACTCCCTTTTGGTGTTTTTGGTCTGGTAGCTGAGGTGGTTGCCACAACAGGCGCAGATGCCATGGCATCGGCTTTGTGGTTTTTGATTGCAACCCTGATCGCATTTACGCTCTATACTTTTATTGCGATGCCGATATTTATGAAATTTTTCTGTAATATCCACCCCTTCGCGCATTTTCAAAACATGCTCCCTGCATTAATAACCGCTTTTACAACGAGCTCGTCTGCGGCTGCATTGCCCTCTATGATGGAGTGCATGGAGAAACGAGGCGGCGTCTCAAAGCGTATTTGTCACTTAACTCTTCCTCTGGGCTCATCACTTAATCTTCCTGGAGCTGCTCTCTTTATTTGTATGGCGGTATTTTTCTTGGCACAAATTTATGGTGTTAAGTTGAGCATCGGCATGCATGCGATTGTGATTTTGCTCTCTTTGCTTACCTCTTTTGGTATGGCGGGCATCCCTTCTGCTAGCTTAGTTGCTCTTATTTTGGTCTTGCACATGGTTGGTTTGCCAACGCAAGGGATGGGGTTGATTTTAGCTGTGGAGCGTTTATTAGATATGTTTCGCAGCGCCGTCAATGTTTATGGTAACTCTTGCAGCACAGTCTTAGTGGCGTCTACAATTTCTGAGAGGAACGATGATGTCGTCGAAGTCCCAGCCTAAAACCGTTGTTGTCGGACTGTCAGGTGGTGTGGATTCCTCTGTATCCGCTCTTTTGCTGAAAGAGCAAGGGTATCGCGTTATTGGCCTTTTTATGAAAAATTGGGACGAGGATGAGCATTGCCCTGCAACCCTCGATTATGAAGACGTTGTCAGTGTCTGCGATCAGATCGGGATACCTCACTATTCGGTAAACTTTACCAAAGAGTATTGGGATAGTGTCTTTAGCGAGTTTCTAGATGGAATGAAAAAAGGGCTAACCCCCAACCCTGATGTGCTCTGCAATCGCGAAATTAAATTTAAAGTCCTACTGGATAAGGCAATGGAGCTTGGAGCTGACTATTTAGCGACGGGACATTATTGTCGCACCGGTCCTTGTCATGAGCTACTGAGAGGGTTAGATCCTAACAAAGATCAGAGCTACTTCCTCTACACGATCAAGGATAAAATTTTAGATAAGGTGATGTTTCCTATAGGACACCTTCCTAAAAGCGAAGTGAGAAGAATTGCCGATGAGAAGGGTCTTGTCGTGTCGAAAAAGAAAGATAGCACAGGCATATGCTTTATCGGTAAACGTGATTTTAAAACCTTTATGAACAAATACATCCCTTATACCTCCGGAAGCTTTGAACGGCTCTCGGGAGAAGTGGTGGGTCGACATGATGGAACGCCATTTTATACGATTGGTCAGAGAAGAGGGCTTGGCATTGGAGGACCTGGAGAGGCGTGGTTTGTTGTTGGAAAGGATTGTGAACGTAATGTCGTATATGTGGAGCAAGGGGAAGATCATCCAGCCTTACTAAGCCACTCACTTATTGCCACTGAAGTCACATGGGTGAAAGATCAGATCCCGGCGCTTCCTCTACGGTGCAGTGCGAAAATCCGCTACCGTCAAAAAGATCATGCGTGTACCATCACAAGTATGAACGAAGAAAAAATAGTGGTGGAATTTGATGAGCCTCAGCGCGCCATTACTCCCTGGCAATCCGTTGTGTTTTATCAAGGAGAAGAGTGCCTTGGCGGCGCCATGATTGTGCGCTCTGGACCCACACTCCATCAAGTGCAAGGAGCGTTGCATTGTGCCGTATGAACCGCCTTTACATCAGGCTGTCATCGATAATAACTCTGCTGCCGTAAAGCAAAATCTTTCGCATCTTAATGAAATCAATGATTATGGCTACACGGCTCTTGAGCTTGCACGCTATTTAGATAGAAAAGAGATCATCCCCATTCTTCAGCCTGACGAAGCTAGGATCATTAAGGTAATTCCCCGTGATACACATCAAATTGCGCGCTACACCCCACAAATGCTTAAAAAAAATGTCGGCGTCAACTATTTATCGGCGCTAAAATTCCGTGACTACGCTTTTTTAAAAGAGGTTATCCGCGACTGCCCCTATCTTTTGCGTACCCGGTATACCGCAGAGGAAAATCTTATTTTGGGGGAGCGCTATCGCACGCAAATTTCACGATGTGCCATTGCTGATGTTAGCGTTCAATGGATTGACTCTCTTTGGGGATTTGGTCTCTTCGCTAATTCCTCGATCAAAAAAGGGACATATATAGGAGAGTACACGGGAAACGTACGCCGTTTGTACCGCACTTCTCCAAATCACAACGCCTATTGTTTTCACTATCCCACGCGCTTTTGGTCGGTCAAATATTATGTGATTGATTCTCTTCGTGAAGGTAATCAGATGCGCTTTGCAAATCACAGCGATAATCCCACCATGGAACCCAAATGCGCCGTCGACAGGGGCCTTCTTCACTTGATTTTCTTTACTCTAAAAGATATCGAATCCGGGGAGCAGCTCACCTTTAACTACGGAGAAGATTTCTGGCATAAACGCCATAAGCAATCGTAGGCAACACTCTATTTCTTGGAATGTGAGGGAAGCAGTCTACTTTTCACTACTTATATTTATTCTTCTGCTTTTTTCGGGGAGGCTGCTGAGCCTGCCAAAATTCCACCATCGATATTCAATTCAATACCAGTCACATACTTGGAAGCATCAGATGCGAGGTAAAGTGCCCCAGCTGCCACGTCAATAGGCTCACCCATCACTTTCAAAGGACACTCCTTTACAATTTCTTCTATCGCCGCAGCTCGTTGCTCCCCTTTGCCAAGCATTGGTTCCCACATTGGGGTGA
>JAJFMB010000256.1 GCA_021772355.1 Chlamydiota bacterium
TTCCATGATAGGCTCATCCTGCGCTGCAATGCGCATCCTGGCGGCTTTAGTTGCAATCAGCGTGGGAAAATTCACTAAATTCAAAAGGGGACTTTCTAAAATTTGGCACTGGATCAAAGGCCCTTGTACTCTTACAAGTGGTTCATAAGGATAAACGACCCTTCCTTCCGGGACAGCGTCCACATCACAGGAAAACTTTAGGTTGCCCAGATACTCTAAAAACTCCTCGCAAAACAATGTTTCACCATTGGGCGAAACCTGCTGAGATAAGTAATGCAAATCGCTAGCATCAAAATGAAACTTCTTAAGATAATCAACGACCCCTTCAAGTCCTGCAGCAATGGTAAATCCCCCGCCAAATGTGGGCCTGCGGAAAAAAAGATGGAAAACGGATTCCTTCTTATCTAATCCTGCCTTCCAGTAGCAGTAAGACATTGTCAGTTGGTAGAAATCGGTCAATAGCGCTAACGATTGATTGTAGATATGTGTCACTTGTGTTGATCCTGAATCATTTTCATTTCTCTTTCTAGAAGCAGCAGCTTCTTTTCTAATTTCTTCGCTTGCCACTCATAATCTTCCGATTCCCCGATCAATCGCTTGTAGCGCTCCCAGTCCTCTTCCATGGCACCCAAGCTCTCCTCTTCCGCTCTCGCAGCTTCCCCTCGTAAATACCACAACCGCTCCCTCAACTTCTCGATCTCCTCCTCCAGCGTCCGCATCTGGTACTTCCACGCCGGCTCCTGAATTCCCTCCATCATCAGCACCCGCATCGGCCGACACTCGACCACACACGGCAGCAACAACAACACCAAAAAGATCATTCGGGACATCGCACACTCCAAGCCTAAGAGGAATTGATAACATCCCTCCCGTTTACCTATCAAGAAAATCCTAAGAACACCTAGGAAAAAAACTTGCCTTTTCACCCCCAACCTTGCTATCATCTTCACTTCCCCCTCGGGGCAATAGCTCAGTTGGTTAGAGCAGCGGACTCATAACCCGCTGGTCGCTGGTTCAAGTCCAGCTTGCCCCATTATTTGATAACAATTTATTCTTGATGTCTTTAATTCTAGAGAGAGCAAGTATTAATACCAGTGAATTAGAGAAAATGTTTGAGCAAGCGGAAACGCATGTTCTTAGTCATCATGTTTCATTAGGAGTTTCGCCTGGGGACCCCGGAAACACTTCTCCTCCTCCATTAGGATCTGGTACACTTGTCTGTTTGTGCGTAGAAAAGAATGTCAAGGTCTATGGGATACTTACTGCTGCTCATGTTGTTAAACTTTTAGAATTTGGTGTTAATAATAATCGTGAGTTCTTGGGACTTTCAAAATTGCTGAATGGAAACACAATAGCTTGTTCCGTAACTTTCTCATTTATTTTTTGTATTGCTTCTAAGCAGGGGTTTTATTCTTCCTCAAGAAATGGATACAAACCAGATATAGCTTTTATAGCTCTTGGGATTAACGGATTGATGCCGAACCATGAATTACTTCTTAACTCATCCTTCTATGATTTGGATTCAAATAAAGAGCTTATGTTAGATGATACACAAGTATTTTCTATTTTTTATAAGGGAGCTGGTAACATACGGCCTGATGGATTGTTAAATACTTTTTTGGCTATAGGTGGTGGAGAAGTGCTCAAGTATGACGAAACCACAAACGTTCAATACTGGTTAGTGACAAACACATCTCAAGAAAGTATTGAGGGAGGTTCTGGTGCGGGATTTTGGCGATGTAAATGTGTGAATGGTGGTTTACACAAATCACTTGAAGGGGTTGTGATTGCAGAGGGAATAAATAAGGACTATTTCGAAGCATTATCTCCTTCATACTTATATGATACTTTTTTACCAGAGTTGAGAAATTATTGTATCGAAAACCTTTCTTGGTTACCTAAAATAAATAGTAATGGGTAAGGTGTTAAATTTTAACTAATCAAGGTTGTTTACAAGTCTTTGTATAATCTCAGAGGATTGCTCTGTCTCTTTGGTCTTGGTCTATGCAAAAGAATTTAGAATATAAGCTAAAATATGCAGGTGGGAATTTCTGGAATAGCAAAGGTTTCATCGCTAGGCTTAAAATTGATCAATAACTGCCTTTCTAAATATGAATGGAAAAGGGAACAAGCAATGATGGATAAATTCTATAAAATTACGTAATTTATTCTTAGATTCATGGAAGTTCTGATTTCAATCGGATTACTGTTTTAAAATACACATAACCAAAGATATACGCTTGATATTATTGCAAGTGCTATAGCATAATCTTCTTTGGAAATTTATTTCAGAAAAAGGTACTGGTAATGAAGCAGGATCGGGACAATATCGCGTTTAAGCTAAGAGAATTGCGTCGAAAATTAAAGCTCACACAAGAAGCCCTGGCTCACAAACTCGGTGTAAGCTTCACCAGTGTCAACCGTTGGGAAAATAGGCAAACGCAGCCCTCTCCTTTAGCGAGACGTCACATAGAAGAATTATTTGAAAGCACAAAAAAGTAACGGAAAAAAGGAAACACATGATAACAGGCGAGTTGAAATCAAAAGTTGATAGAATCTGGGACTCGATGTGGTCCGGCGGTATCTCGAACCCACTTTCAATTATCGAGCAGCTGACCTACTTGCTGTTCATAAAACGTTTAGACGAACTGCATACGCTCAAAGAAGCCAAGGCTGCACGTACTGGCAAACCGATTGAAGACCCCGTATTCACGACTGTTCAAGATTCATTGCGCTGGTCGCGGTTTAAAGAAACAGCACCAGAACAACTGTTCAAAACTGTACGGGATGAAGTTTTTCCTTTTATCAAGACACTTGGGCAAAAAGATGGCGCTGACGGTGAGGGAGGCTCGACGTATACCAATCATATGAAGGATGCTATCTTCATGATGCCTACACCTCGATTGCTTGCCAACGTGGTTGACCAGCTTGACAGTATCGACATGGCTTCCAGCGACACAAAGGGTGACCTTTATGAGTACATGCTCGGTAAAATTGCCAGCGCCGGGCAGAATGGGCAATTCCGCACTCCGCGCCATATCATTCAATTGATGGTAGAGATGACCTCTCCCACACCTAAAGACGTGATTTGTGATCCAGCTTGCGGGACAGCGGGATTTCTTATTGCTGCGTCCGATTATCTTGTTAAGAATCATAGCGACACGATCTATAAAGACGCTAAGTCTAGACGCCGTTTCAACGAGGACACCTTCCACGGTTATGACTTCGACAACACTATGCTGCGTATCGGAAGCATGAACATGTTGCTGCACGGTGTAGAAAACCCCGACATC
>JAJFMB010000257.1 GCA_021772355.1 Chlamydiota bacterium
TGTCAAACCTCAGTCCATTGATTATGTGATCCGATATTTTGCCGATAAAAACTGGGTGATTGAACCAGACTCCACCGCTGAAAGACTTGTGAGGAAAAAAATACAAGCGAGTATCCCCGATAAGTACACGCACATTACTGCCGGTAGTCGCATCATTGACCAAGGAGATAAGGTCTCTTCTCAGCATATTTCGATGATGCAGGCGATGAAGGTTGCATTGGGAAAACAGAGAAATCTTTGGCATCCTTTGACACTTTTTGGAACACTTATTCTGACAATTCTTTCTGTAGGAATTTGCTACGCCTATTTTACTACAACTCAACCTCAAATTTTAGAATCAAATCGAAAATTATTGCTAGTTGCTACGATAGCAGTTCTCACATTGCTTTTAGCTAAGGTGACAGAGCTTTCTCTTCTCTATTCCAAAACAAATTGGATCGAAACAGTTCGCTATCCTATTTTTGTTCCTTTTGCTGCCATTTTGCTCTGTAGTTTGATTAACGCGACGACAGCAACTTTCGCAACAGGATTTCTTGCGATCATGTTGACGATTACGCTTGCATTTGAACGACAAGGGTTTTTGTTAATTAATCTCGCGGCTGCGCTTATTGCTATTTTAAGCGCTCGCAATCTCAAGCGTCGAAAAGAGGTTTTTGTTGTCTGTTTCAAAGCATGGCTGGCGTGTGTGGCTGTGATTTTATCCATGCAGTTTTATAATAATAATTTATTTAATGTGATAATTTTAACGGATATCGTCAATTCCGCTATATTTATATTGTTAACTGCAATTTTGGTCGTTGGTTTGCTTCCATTGCTGGAGTCGACGTTCCGAATTATGACTGACGCGACCTTGATGGAATATATGGACCCTAATAATGAATTGTTAAGGCGCCTTTCCATAGAAGCTCCCGGAACATATCAGCATTCTGTGATTGTGGGGAATTTGGCAGAAACCGCAGCTTTGTCGATTGGTGCTAACGGACTATTTTGCCGCGTGTCAACGCTTTATCACGATATTGGAAAAATGACAACGCCTCAGTACTTTACTGAGAATCAAAATGGCAGTATGAATATTCATCAACTTCTCACTCCTCAAGAGTCATCTCAAGTGATTATTGCGCATGTTAGCGAGGGGGTGGCGATGGCGAGAAAAGCCGGATTACCTGAGCAATTTATTGATATTATCAAAGAGCATCATGGGACAACACTTGTCTACTATTTTTATCATAAGCAATTAGAAAAAATGGGCGGGGATAAGTCTCAGGTTAATGAATGCGAATTTCGTTACGCCGGTCCTAAACCGCGTACCAAAGAATCGGCTATAATAATGATTGCTGATACTGTGGAAGCGGCTTCCCGCTCTCTTGATAACGCCGATGAGTCATCCATCGAAGAGCTCACTTCTAGGCTAATTCGGGAAAAAACAGATGATGGTCAGTTCGATCATAGTTTATTGACAATGGAAGAGCTCGCAGTTGTTAAAGAGACACTAATCAAAACTCTCGTGGCTTATGGGCATTCCCGTGTAAAATACCCCAACAAGACCGCGATCCAGTATCGGAAGCATTATGCTAGAAGGTAAGCCTACGCTCGCATTAGTGACAGGGGCAACATCAGGAATCGGCAAGGCTCTTTGCCATGTGCTTGCCACTAATCATGTCAACTTACTCATCACAGGAAGAAATGAAGAGCAACTGCAAGGACTTGCAAAACGTCTCTCTAAAAAAATCCATGTCACAGCAGTTAAAGCAGATCTTTCACACTCTCAAGATCGTCAGAAAATTGTTGAACTGATCCAACAAAACTGTCCGGACTTAGTGGTCAATAATGCAGGCTTTGGCCTCTATGGCGAAATTGTTCAGCACGAAACAGAAGAACAGATTGACATGGTTACCATTAACTGTTCTGCTCTACTTCAATTCACGACTGAAGCGATCAAAACGCTACATATGAATCATAAAAAAGGCACCATTCTCAACGTTTCATCAGCCGGCGGTTTCCTTCCTTTTCCTTTATTTAGCGTTTATACAGCAACCAAGGCCTTTGTTAATCAACTCTCGACTTCTCTAGATGATGAACAAAAAAGACACGGTATTCGCATCTTGGCGTCCTGTCCAGGAATGGTTAAGACCGGCTTTCGTAGTCGCGCTGCTAAGCATGAGACTGAGGAGCACTCGTCACAATCCATGACACCTGAAGAAGCCGCAGAACACATGTGGTGGCAAATTCAAAAACAAAAACCCCTCTATATTTTCAACTGGAAGTACCGCTGGGCGATTCGTCTTGGCAAGTATCTAATGCCACGAGCCCTTCTTTCCAAGCAGATGCGTCGTTCGATCAAAGAGAGACAGTGATGCATTAGCCTTGCCCGTATCTTTGCATTAAAGATTTTGATGTGTAAATAGTGCTTTTGACAACGACTCAAACCAAAATTTTTTTAGATCAATTGTCGATCAACTGTGATTGAATTTTAGTGTTTGCGTAGTAAAAATATTTTTGTAAAAATCACTACTTGGAACATGCAATAATCTTAAATGTTTGAGGTGAAGTATGCTTATCAGGGGAATAACTGCCGGTCAAAAAAATGAGCTTACTGTTGGGGTACTTAAAGGAAGAAGGGTTTTGAATAGGCAGTGTAGGGATGTGAGGAGAGTTCCTTTTGAAGAATTAAAAACTCTTATTAATATAGATCTTCCCTATGTTTATGAAGATACGATGCTGGATTCCGCTGCGAGAGCATTAGTCATATATGCTGAAGTAGTTAAAAAATATAGATTTCAGGATGTGTTGCCAAGATTTAAGGAGGATATAGAGTATTTAGAAACTCAGGGGGTTCCTCTAGTAGCTACTTTCGAAGTTTTAAATAATCACACATTTTATCATCACAAAAAAGGTGATAAATCTTCAACTATCGTCTCATTATTGAGAATGGAAAAATTTCATTTTCCTAACATTCGTGTCGTGTTTGTCGATGGAGTCAATATTCCTGTTAGTTTATTTTTAAGTAGAATGATTCCATATTGATAACAACTGAGTGTTGGTAAAAAAAAACAGTTTGATTTTATTGCAATGCAACTCAAAGGTTTAAGAAGTTCTTGAGTTGCTATATACTCATTTTCTCGCTATCATATTCTCATTTTTCTTTCATTCTAAGGAGAGATTATGAGTGCACCACCACCTGTACAACAGAGAACAAGAACGCTTTCTCTTGATGAGTTTTGCGCCAATGCTAGTCGCCAATTTCAACACTGGGAATTTCTAGGTGGTGAGGGAACGGGGGAAACCGTTCCTGAGCAATGCCGTGATATGATTGCTTCTACACCTGGAAAAATGGTTTTGGGATCTGAAAAGTCTCTTTTGAAAATCAATTCGAAAAATAAGTTAGAGGCATTTTTTGCATGGATTAAGGGCCTTCGTGTTTTTTCCTTGGAAACACTCGACCTAACTCACACAGAGTTTACAGAAGAAACGTGGGAGTGTTTTGTTGATAATTTACACCTGTTGCAAGGTACACGAGAATTGAAGCTTCCTCGTCTTGACGTTGCTGCTCTTTTGAGGCTTAATCAAGGCGCGCCACTATTTTTTTCTGCACTTACAAAATTGACGGTAAGCGGTAAAAATAATACAGATTATGATGACTTTTTTTCTGATAGCAATTCTTTTCTTGCAAATTTGGAGGTTATAGAGGAGTTGACCCTAAGCAATTTGGGGATTGTCGAGGATGATGTCTATGTACTGGAATTAATTCCAAATGAGCATCTGAAAAAACTAAAACTCCCTCACAATGATATTGTTGACGAGGACTTAGAGGGCATCTTGCCTTATTTAGAAAAGTGTTTGCAATTGACTGAATTAGATCTTTCTGGGAATGCTCTTAGGTGTTCTTCCCCTAGTTTTATTAATTGGTTGTCAAAGGCAGATCCTCTGAGAATCTTAGACCTTCGAAATAATAACATTATTGTCATGCTAACTGTTCCTGATTGGCTCGGTGAATTAGGATCAGCTGAAAAACCGTTGCAGGTTACAATGCATATAATTCCTCAGTTTGATCAACTTTTGACAGACGGAATTAATGAACTATTGATACAGAAATTAGAGAATGTGGGGGTCACAGTTCCCTATACAAATCCGAGACGTTGTGACAGTCCGATTCCTATAGGAATCGCCTATCCAGTAGATGGTGTACAAAGAGAAGGCAATGTAGTTGAAGACTACTTTGGAGGGGTCGAGTGGAGCCGTCCGCAAAGAACCCCCTGGCAAGAGTTTACAGCCGAGAGTGTTCCTGAACTATTAACACAAGAGTGGTTAGATCGTGTAAACCGATTTTTGCAGGATCCTATCATTCGCAATGAAGTTTTAGAGTGGGCACTGTCTTTTCAGAATACGATAACGGATGTTGGATACGATGGTGACTGTCTGTTTTCGGCAGCAGCTAAACAGTGCGGAGTGGAATCATCTTATCTGATGCGTTTGCTTGCGGTTCAGCATATGGAGAATCATTACGAAGACTTTTTTATCTATTGTTTGCCGGATGAGGGCGATGACCAGAGTGAAACTTTTGAAGGCCGTCTTTTAAGAATGTCTAAGCCTGCTGAGTGGGGTGAGCAACCTGAGGTTGCTGCACTTGGAGGCTTATTACAACTCCCTACTGTGGCGTTTAACCCTCAAGCGAACTTAGTGCTTTCAGAGACAGGAAAATTATTACCTCCTCCCATGTATGTTAGTGACGGGTATCAGGGTAATCATCGCGCCTTATTTTTTATCAACAGGGTTGATGGTTATGGAAGAGGCATGCACTGGAAAGCAGTGCGTCCAAAAACTGGTGATGCGATAGAGCTCCCTCAGTTTTTGCAGGAAGTGCAAGATGATAGTATCGGCAAGCTTCTTTCAGATGAAAACGTTTCTCCGGAAGCTGCCTTAGTGCGCTGGTGGCGTCTTTCTCAAGCACTTAGTGGGAAACGGATTTCGATCGAGAATACTAGGATTACTTCTGTAACAGCTCTTAAGGCTCTCTATTATCTTTTTTATGCTAAGCACGATAAGGGTTTGTCAGAACTTCATTTTGAAAATGTGCAGTTTTCTCCGGAGTGCTGGACGGAGCTCTTGACAAATGGTAATAAAATGGTTGCTTTACAATCGCTTAGCTTTACAGGAATTACGCAGCAGCAAATTCAAGACCTGGGAGAAAGAGGAAAACGATTGGTTAAGGATCTAGGTCGTTTGAGCATCATCAATTCACGGATTGAAGATGTTGAAGCGTTTTGTACAACGCTTACACAGTTGTTTAGGGAAGCTAATGTCAAATCCTTTACGCTTAACAATTGTGGGCTAACAGCGATCCCTTTTACCGCAGATGTGTTTTCCGGAACAGAGATCCCGTCACTTGATCTCAGCGGCAACCAACTGCCAGAAAATGTTGTAAAAGAGCTTATCGATCAGGTGTTAGTGCAGCGCCAAGCGCCTTGCTGTTTCAGACCTTCTTTCATAATTGGAGAGCAAGAGGGTATTACTTTTTCTGATGAAGGTAAGGCTGCAATGGGCGCAAAGTTAGCTTTGATGGGAGTACGGAGTGATTTTCCAAAAGGGGGGGATATTACGGTTGAAGGAGTTTCAGATGAGCGACTGGATCTAATTAATGAGATAGTGCGTACTACAACTATTTCTCCGGATTTGATAGGGAAAGTTAATGCCTATAAGGGACAAGATCGTCGTTGGGGGATTATTCTCCTTTTGAAGAAGTTATTTCATTTTTCTCAAACTAAGGTTGATCATAAGGATCTAGTTGCTGTTATCGAAGCAGCAAGAATATGCAAAAAAAAGGATTTGGAGAAAGCTGTTGCTGAGATGCTAAAGCAAGATAATATCCACTTTTCCAGTCCTGATACGTTTACCCTTGCTGATAATATTTCAAAGCTCAGTGAGCTTTCGAAGGATGATATGCAGCGGATTCTGAGAAATGTGGGACTTCCAACGGTGATATTTGAAGATGGAGATACATTTAATATCATACATTTGTATTTGGAAACCCTATTGGTGAATCAAACGACAGAACTACTTCCTGGTCAAACAAAAGTGCATTATTTTTATCGCGATTCTGAAGGAAGATTTTATCGCTTGAAACAGCTTCCTCCTCCACGTGGGGGTTAAAGAAATCGCTCTTTAAAGGCGTCGATGATGATTTTAGCTTTCTTTTGGCAGGCGAGAAGGGTTTCATCGACAGATGATGTTTGCTCTAGGGTAACGCCGCAGTAGATTTTGATTTTAGGTTCGGTACCGGAGGGGCGTACTATCAGCTTGGTGTTGTCCTTTAGCCAAAAGGTAAGCACGTTGGATTGGGGAAGTTCTATCGTTTCAGTTTCTCCGGTTTCGAGATTAACTTTGACGGAGCGGTGATAATCTTCGATGGTCACGACTTTGATGTTAGCGATAGTCGTTGGAGGGGCGGTTTGCAACTGCGAGATGCCCTTTGCCATTTTTTCTCTGCCGGATTTACTTTCCTCAAATACAAGGGAGGCAAGCTCCTCAACATAGACGCCGTATTTAGCATAGATGTCATTCATAAGGTCGATGAGCGTTTTTCCCTGTTGTTTGGCATGGAGGGCGATTTCGCAGATAAGTGCTGAGGAAACAATCGCATCTTTGTCACGGGTTTGGGTACCGAGGAGATAGCCGTACGACTCTTCGCCGCCGAAAACAAATTGATAGCCACTTTTTTCCTGCTCCCACTTGTGAATCAGTTCGGCAATGTACTTAAATCCGGTTAAGACGTTAAAGCAGGGAACTTTGTGCTTAGTAGCAATGGCCTGAAAGAGCTCTGACGTTACAATGGTTTTGATAAAAGCAGGTTTCTTGGGTAGTTTATTGGCCTGGCAGATGTGTTCCAGACAGAGGCAGGCGACTTGGTTGCCGTTAAGGCGGATATTTTCCCCGTCATGTTTGACGACGATACCAACGCGGTCGGCGTCGGGGTCGTTGGCAATGAGGATATCGCTGTCATTCTCATCCATAGCATCAACACCCATCTTAAGAGCGCTTGGTTCCTCGGGGTTGGGAAATTTCACTGTAGGAAAGTTGCCATCTGGAATGATCTGTTCTTCGACAAAATGCAGGTTACGAAAGCCCCAGCGCTCAAAGGCTTGAGGTGCAAGTGTGATTCCTGTGCCGTGTAGGCTAGTGTAGGTGATGTTGAGTTTGTCGCCATGTTCTTGATTTTCTTCGGGATAGAGTTGCAATGGTGTGATCGCTTCGAGATAAGCCTCGTCGACTTCAGCCCCAACATATTCGATGTGGGGATGTTCTATTGTTTCTGCACTGCTGATCATGGTGATGTCGGTGATCTTATTTACTTCAGCTATAATGCCTTGGTCATGAGGGGGAACGACTTGACCTCCGTCACTCCAGTAAACTTTGTAGCCGTTGTAGATGGCGGGATTGTGGGAGGCGGTAATAGTAATGCCTGCCTGGCAATTTTTGTGGCGTACTCCAAAAGAAACGTAAGGGGTGGGCCTTAGTTCGGGGCAAAGATAAACGTGAATGTCGTTGCCTGCAAGGACTTTAGCAGCTTCTTCAGCAAAGGATTGGGAATTATTTCGGGAGTCGTAGCCGATAAAGACGGAAGGGTTTTCCGTGTTGCTATTGATGTAGTTAGCAAGACCTTGGGTTGCTGCCCGCACGGTGTACACATTCATGCGGTTTGAGCCAACACCCATGATGCCACGCAGTCCCCCTGTTCCAAAGGAGAGTGTGGTATAGAAGGCGTCGACGATCTCTTTGGGATTTTTCTGGATCAGTTGACGAATATTTTTCTTCGTTTCTTCGTCATAGCTACCATTCAACCATCGATCGACATTTTGCTGTGTGAGAGGGTCTATAAAAAATTGCGATTTTGTCACGGGGGATACTCCTATTCGAAACAACCGTCATTTTCTTGTATAGCAACTTGCTTTTTGATTGTCGAATAGGGAACGACGGGGGCATCATCGCGGATGCCTTCGCAATACTCTTTGGCATCTTCCCAATCTTTTTGAGATTTAAGGTTTTGGGGCCACCAGGGGAAGGTGCGGCACTGGGTGGGACGGACAGGATAAATTGTGCATTTTTTTCCTTCTAAGAAGACGCAGTCGTAATTTTTAGGGTTTTCGAGAAGAGAGAAGCGGTTACCAACTTGGCGGAGGTAGTGCTTACGAAATTTTCTTGTGCTCATTTTGAGGTATTTGGCCATTGCGTGGATCTCCTCTTCCGTAACCCAGGTATACCCTGGAAATCCGGTGCAGCATTGTCCACATTCTGTGCATTTGAAACGCAGGCCTTCTTCGTACCAAGGAAGTGGCATCTATTCACGATCCTTTAGGATTTGTCGAATCCCTGCCACAACAAAAAGTATTAGGAACACAGCACAGATAACACCGACAACAGCAGCTTCGATAAACAGCTTAGCTATGGGAATAAGCATAAAAGACTCCATTTAATGATAGTATTCTAATGGAACAAATACCGATTGTCAAGAATCGCCCCCTTTGCTAGATTACCAATCAGGATTTAAAAAGATTTTTCGAGTTTATGCAAAAGCAAAGAGAACATTGGGGTTCCCACCTAGGATTTATACTGGCGGCAGCTGGTTCTGCCATCGGTCTTGGGACTTTGTGGAAATTTCCTTATGTGATTGGAGAAAGTGGGGGAGGATTATTTGTCCTCATCTACCTTTTGTTCATATTTCTTATTGGTATACCCGTCTTTATTGCCGAGTTAATTTTAGGAAGGAAAGGCCAGCGAGGTGCTGTAGGGATCTTTGCGTCTCTTACCAATGATTCAACGCTTTGGAAGTCAGTGGGATGGTTGGGCGTTGCCTCTTCGTTTTTGATCATGTCGTTTTATAGTGTTGTTGCCGGCTGGGGAATGAATTATGTCCTTATGTCGCTGAACCAGTCATATGAGGGGCTTCCGGCGCCAAAAGTGGCGGAGATGTTTGATATATTGGTTTCCTCAGGGGATATTACTCTGTTTTGGCATTTTGCCTTTACACTGCTGACCGTGGCGGTCGTCTACCCTGGAATTCGACACGGAATTGAGTACTGGGCGCGCTTTATGACGTTGACTTTGTTTATTATTTTATTTGTTCTGTGCTGCTATAGCATGACCCTAGATGGTTTTGGAGATGCCTTTCATTTTCTATTTTATCCCGACTATTCGGAGTTCAAGTTCTCTTCTATTTTGGAAGCTTTGGGCCTCTCCTTTTTCACACTCAGTCTCGGTCAGGGCATTATGCTGACCTATGGAAGCTACATGCGGCGGGATGAAGATATCCCAAAAACAGGTGGGATCATAGGATTGATGATTATCTTTGCCTCTCTCTTATCCGGCTTGACAATCTTCTCCATTGTTTTCACTTTTGGGCTCTCTCCTGAGGGTGGATTTGGGCTGATTTTTAAGACACTCCCCCTTCTTTTTGCTCGGCTTCCCGGGTCATTGTTAATATCGACAACATTTTTTATTTTGTTTGTCTTTACAGGTCTTACCTCTTCGGTTGCTCTTGTTGAAGTTGTTGTTGCAAACTTTATGGATTTATTCAGTTGGCCGCGCAAAAAAACTACGCTACTTGTCGGCGCTGGCTGCTTTCTCTTTGGGATTCCTAGCGCGCTATCGGGTACTAACACCTTGTTTGCCAATTGGCCTGCAATCTATGGAAAAACTTTTTTCGAAACGATTAACGAACTTGTTTCTGTATGGATGTTGCCAATATGCGGTTTAATGATCGCTATCTATACGGGCTGGGCATTTGATCGTGCTCTTTGCAAGGAGGAGTTTTCGAGCGGCACTTCCTGGAAGTGGTTATTTCACATTTGGTTTTTTTCTGTTCGGTGGATTGCACCGGTTGGCATTATCCTCGTCATCCTTCAAAAAGGGGGAATCCTCGACGTTGATACAATTGTCCACAGCCTATTCTCATCGAAACCTTAAGAAGAGAGCACAAACTGTCCGTTTGTTTTCTCTTCATGAACGCCGAATACGTGGCTTAAGAGTTGCGCATTGATCACTTCTTCAGAGACTCCTTCTGCAACACACTCTCCATGGTTAAAGATAGCAACGCGATCGCAAAACCGCTTGGTGCCCTGGATATCATGTGTGGCGACGATGACAATCTTGTCTTGTTTAGCCAAATTCTGAAGCAATTCCCAGATCTCTAATTGATGGCGGATGTCTAAACTAGAAGAGGGTTCGTCAAGAAGGAGAATGGGGGATTCAGTCATTAATGCCCGCGCGATAAACGTGCGCTGTCGCTCCCCAATAGAAAGCGAGTTTAGGCGTCTCGTGCGCAAATGCCATGCATCCACGGTTGATAATGCCCATTTCAACAGATTTGGAGAGGAGGTGCGAGAATGTGGGTATCTTCCCATTTGAACTACTTCCTCAACGGTAAAGTCAAAATGAACTTCAAAGGATTGGGAGACAAGAGAGATCGTGCGGCTAATATGGCGTCGGTCAAGTTGATGGAGGGGATTGCCTTGCCATAAAACAGAACCTGAAGCGGGAGTCCAAATTTTGGTGAGTGTTTTAAAAAAGGTCGATTTTCCCGATCCGTTAGGGCCAAGTATTCCATATAAAAGACCGGGAGAAAATTTTAAGGTAATGTCATTGATCAAGGATTTGTCATTGATACGGAAGCTTAAGTTTTTTGTTTCTAGCATCGCGCCTCCATACTGCGGTGCCTCGAACCAAACAAGAGGATTACAAAGAAAAGTCCTCCGAGGATAGCGGATACGTTGCCAATAGAAAAGGCGTGTAAGGAGCAAATGCGCAAGGTAATATCCATAGCGAGAAGCGTTGTACTTCCGGCAAGCATGCAAAGGGGAATAAGTACGCGAGCGTTAGGGCCGCTTATACGCCTTAACACGTGCGGGAGTACGAGACCAAAAAAGGCAATGATTCCGACAGCAGCGATCGCCCCTCCTGTTAAAAGGGAAATGCAGAGAAAGAGCCTCCAACGCACGGTTTGAACATCAACTCCCAATATTTTAGCTTCCTCTTCACCAAGGGCCAGAATGTCGATCTCTCGGCTGTAAAGCCAGCTTCCTAATAAACCGACAATCGTGAGAGGAAGTTGCATATGAACGTGTTTCCAACTTCGATCTGTTGTCGAACCTGACTCCCACTCTGTTAGTGTCTGAATGAGTTGCCATCGATCGCGTAGGGCGTACATGATGGCGCCTTGGATAGCGAGAAGTAGGGTTGAAAGGGCAATACCTGTGAGGATTAGTGATTGAACATGCACTCCCCCTTGTATGCGAGACATCATATATACGAGCATAAGGGTTGTCAAACAGCCAAGAAAGGAGGCCATCGGAACAGCATAAGGGTACTCGAGATGCCACCCCATCACAAAAACAACGACGACACACAAACTACCGCCACAGGAAATACCTAAAACGCTGGGAGAGGCGAGGGGGTTGTGAAATAGCGATTGCATGATCGCACCGGAAACAGCAAGAGATGCGCCAGTACAAAGGATGACAATGAGCCTAGGAAGTCGTTCATCTAACAGAGGATTCCACTCTTGATTGACTCCGATCCATCGCTCTTGAACGCCGTTCCAGATAGATTCCCAAGATGTATCTCCATAGGACAATGTCAACACCATACAGCAGAGGAGTAGAAAAAAAAGAAGACTGTATAGAGTTGTGTTTTTCATAGGGCTCTATGGATGTTTCGTTAAAATTTCAGAATCAACGATGGAGATGTCATTGAGCCTTTCATGTGTTAAGGCTTGTGCAAGATCAAAGTAGGCAAGGACAACATATTGAGAGGGTGACTGCTGAATGGATTCGTCGACAAAGAAAATGCGTTGATTTTGAACGGCTGTTAAGGTTTTAAAGGCAGGGGTATTATCTATTTGACGCTTCATCGCCTCACGGTGTGTCGTAGAAACGATAATACATTCCGGATCATACTGTACAATTTGTTCGTGATTCATTGGGATGGTCCAATCCATGTTGTGTTTCGCGATTAGAGAAGGGGGAAGAGTGTGCTGGACGCCAAGGCGGTTGAGGAGTTGCCAAGTTAACGTTTTTGCAGTGGGGGTTGTGTACTGCTGATAAAAATTAAGGTATAGGGTGCGTTGATTCGCATAGTGAGTTCCGTAGCAGTGATCAGCAGCAAGCAGGCGGTTATCGACTGCGATCATTGCAGCTTCCATAAAGATGGTCATGAGCTCAGCTTCTAAGGGGCGGTTGATGACATTTCCCACGCGCATAAGGGCGTGATGGATATCGGGCAGTGAATCGGTAGAATTTAATGTGAATAGTTGAACCCCTTGATTGCGCAGGGCTTCAAGAGTAGAGGGGTGAGAGTAGTGGGAAATAAAAGCAACTTGCGGTTTTGCTTGGTAGATCCGCTCAGACAAGTGTCGGTCGAGATCATAGTGAATTTGATTCGTAAGCAGAGGAGAAAATAAATGCGTTTGTTCTCGAATGCCGCGAGGTATCGCTACAATTTGCTCAGGATCTGCTAAGGCCAAAAGAAAACTTGCCGCCACGAACGTTTGAGGCAAAAAGCGCTCATAAGCTGACGGTACTACGTGATGAAGTCCAGAGTCATCCACGATGGATTTGAGCCGGTAGGATTCTCTGATATCTCTAAGTTTTTCAGAAGAGTGATGGGCGAGTAGCCGACCCAGAATTTGTGAGCGGATAAAGGCTTCATTTGGGAGATATTTGACGCTGTTTAAGCCGTGAGACTCAAAAATTTTTGCATCGAGATCCCAATCTGCGATCAATTTAACCATAAGTTGCAGATCTCCATTTAGAGCTTTCTGCAAAGTGGAGCGTTCCATAGGTGTTAAGTGCGCTTGAAAAAAATGCGGATGGAGTTGTTTGCCCAATTCATAAGTGCTGCTGTGCTGAGAGGGTGGCTTGGGGTGGCAATCCGTTTGAAAAGCAATGGCCCACCAAGATAAGATCATCCCTGAGATGATAAGATAAAGAGGTGCGGATTTTAAGAACTTTACAAACATAAGCGAAAAAAAAGCCCCACGTGAGTGGGGCTTGCTATACTTCAAAAGGGTTGGTGTTATTGATCTTCTTCGTCTTCTGGGGCATCAGCAATAAGTGCTTCGGAAATAAGCACGATTCCGGCAGTTGAGATGGCATGCGTTAGGCAATTAATCACAACTTTAGCAGGATCGATCACTCCGGAGGCGAGCAGGTCTTCAACTTGCTCTGTTACGGCGTTAAACCCAAAGTTCTCCCCTTTGGTTTTTACTTCTGCGAGCACAACAGAACCATCGCGTCCTGTATTGGTGACAATTTGACGAAAAGGTGCTTCACACGCCTGGCGTACTAGAGTTGCTCCTAATTTTTCGTCTCCTTGAAGATCCAGTGATTGAGAAGCTAATGCTGCGCGCATTAGCGCTACGCCGCCGCCTGGAACAATACCATCTTCTAGAGCTGCTTTAGTTGAGTTTAAGCTATCTTCGAAGTTTTGTTTCTTTTGTTTTAGCTCAGGCTCAGTAGCTGCTCCGACACGAATAACGGCAACGCCGCCGCTAAGTTTGGCTTTGCGCTCTTCAAGTTTTTCTTTGTCGTAGGAGTTTGCGGCAAGTGCAATTTCATTTTCCAATTGCTTAATGCGCGCTTTAATCAGAGATGCTTCACCTGTTCCCTGAACAATAGTGGTGTTTTCTTTTGAAATAACAATTTTTTCTGCAGAACCCAACACAGTGTCTGGAATTTCTTTAGGAGTAGATCCAGTGTCATCTGTGACAACAGTTGCTCCAGTCAAGATAGCGATATCTTCAAGCATGGCTTTTCGGCGATCTCCAAAGCCTGGGGCTTTGACTGCAGCGACTTTGAGCATACCGCGAAGCTTATTGACAACCAACGTAGAGAGAGCATCACCTTCAATATCTTCTGCAATGATAAGTAATTCCTTTCCGGTGCTGGCAATAGATTGCAATACAGGAAGAATTTCGTGAATGTTTGAGATTTTGCGGTCAATCAACAAGATGCTAGGATTGTGCATCTCAATTATCATTTTTTCTTGGTTAGTGCATAAGTAGGCACTGATATAGCCGCGGTCAAACTGCATTCCTTCGACAAGTTCGATAGAGGTTTCAGTTCCTTTGGCTTCCTCAATTGTGACAACACCTGTTTTGTTAACTTTTTCCATTGCTTCGGCAATCATATTTCCGATCTCTTCGTTTCCGGAAGCTGACGCGGTCGCAATATTGCGAATTTCTTTACTCTCTTTTACAGGAATCGCCTTTTTCTCAATTTCCTTTAGAATAGACTCGAGTGCTTTTTCCATTCCTCTTTTTAAGCTGATAGGGCTCGCACCGGAGGCGATATAGCGGACACCATGTTCAACAAGTGAACTTAGTAAAAGAGTACCGGTAGTAGTACCGTCACCGCATTTTTCTTTAATTTTTTCCACAACCTCTTTAGCCATCGCAACACCCATATTCTCATATGTGTCTTTGAGGGTGATGTCTTTGATAATACTACAGCCGTCATTCGTAATGGAAGGGGCTCCCCATCCTTTTTCTAGTCCGACGTTGCGTCCCTTTGGTCCAAGTGTGAACGCCACAACATCCGCGAGTTTTTTGATTCCATTTCGGAGATGCTCGCGCGCTTCTTCTTCAAAAATAATTTCCTTTGGTGATGTAGACATTGTCTTCACGCTCCTTTTGTATATGGGCCTTGTTGTAGGGTTTTTGCTTGGAGATTTGCGCAAAAACATCTCATCTTTAAATGCTTGCGCTCTTGTAAATAGCGCTTTGGCTATTCACTGCGACCGACAATCATTTAAACCTGAGTGTTTTTGCATCAAATCTCCTAAGCAAAAACCCTTTAGTAAGTTCCGCTTTGCTTGTTTACGGAGTTATCCGCATTCCTATGTTAAGTTCTTCAATGGAACTTGTTAAATATTTTACTGAGATTCCGTCGACTCCAGTTTCTGCATAGGCACGAATGGTATCAAGATTGATGGCAAAAGAGGATTCGACAAAGATTTTTTTGTTGGTTTTGCGCACCTTTTTGACGCAGCGGCGAATCTCGTAAGGAGTCATTTTATTTAGCATTACAGCGTCGATGTCTGCCTCTAATGCTTCGTCAAGAAGGGCGGGGTCTTGAATTTCCACTTCTATAGGAAGGTTTGGGTTTTTGGCTTTGACTTTAGAAACGGCGGTAGTGAGCAAGTGCCGTCTGGAGCCTCCTATAAATGCCAGGTGGTTGTTTTTGATAATAAAGCGGTCATCTAGGCCTAAACGGTGAACACATCCGCCTCCGACTTGCACAGCATATTTTTCGAGGGAGCGCAAGCAGGGAGTCGTTTTGCGAGTATCCAGAATTTTGCAGTCTAGCCCTGCGATTTTACGAACATAGGAGTTGGTAGTGGTCGCCACGGAAGAGGCGTGTTGGATGATGTTTAACGCAACTCTTTCTCCGCTGATAATGCCACGAGCAGGACCGGTGACTTTAGCGATAACGGTTCCTGTTTTTTGATAGGAGCCCTCCTCAACAAAAAGAGTCACTTCAATACTTGGGTCGATTTTATGATAAATTGTTGAGAGGAAGGAGAGGCCGGCTATAACTCCTGACTGCTTTAAAAATAAGCGGCCAGACGTAATGGCGTCTTCCGGGATACAGGACTCGGAGGTGATATCGCCGGAACGTATGTCCTCAGTTATCGCGATATCGATAAGAACATCAATTTCTTGAGAAAAATCCATCGCCAAAGCCTTATTGCTTATGTTTTGATTTTTAAATGTGGTTGTATCGGTCGTTGAATTCAACTTTTGGACCCTCACTTTGAGCATGAATTCTAATGCAAAAAAACGTATCCAGCAAGAGGAATTTTATAATAATAGCACCTAGTTTGTGATAGTTCCTTTACCCGCATTTTTGATGAGCCCATGAGCAGTTTCTTTCGGATGAGAGCTCTCTGTATCTTGGTCGCTGAAACTGTAAAAACTTATTAGGATAGTGCTATTCGGAAAGAGCAGGATTAACTTCTGGAGAGGGCTCCTTATTCGGGGTGGAGATGATGGGGGACTTGATAAAGTTGATGGTTTGTCCTGAGTATTTAAATCGGGATCGGACATTTTCAGGTGATTTGATGGTTTCTGGGCAGTGAACTTGTACAATCATAAGTTGATAATCAAGGAGATCTTCATCAATTTTATCTCCTCCTTTTAGGATAAAGGCATAAGGGTGTAGCATTAATTTGATATCTTTACTGGATTTATAGGACATTCAATTGCCTCCTGAAAAGAGATGAGGAAAACTAGAATATCCCGATGGGGAAATTGTTGTAAACTGCTTTCGAGATAAATGAGAAAAAATTATTAAATTAAAAAATATCACTTATTTTTGAGGACTTCTGCGTAGATAACCCTCTTAGGTTGGCCTCGAATTTCGGCCACTATTTTGATTGCTTCTTTTTCAGAAATATTAAGAGAATTTTTAATTTGAGAGACGTGTTCTATGATTGAAAGGCTGGTGTCGTGATTAGGTTTTCCTTCAATTAAGAGTACAATCTCTCCTTTGACAGTCCGATTTTGATACTGTTCAAGTAAGTATTTTGCAGTTCCTCTTGTGACCTCAGAAAATTTTTTGGTAAGTTCGCGTGCGACGGCAACAGTGTGGTCAGGAGCGAGGCAATCGATTTGAGTGAGCGTTTTGATGAGGCGATGGGGTGACTCATATAGAATGGTGGTGCCGGAGTAAAGCGTAGCTTCGATTAGAATGCTCTCGCACTGGGAGCTTTTTTTGGGGAGGAAGCCGAGAAACTGAAAACGTTCACTATTGAGGCCTGATGAGGTGAGTGCGACGAGTGCTGCGCAGGCTCCTGGAAGTGCTTCTATTGCGATTTTTTCAGCATGACACTTGTTAACTAGGCGCATTCCGGGATCCGCAATGCCTGGAGTTCCTGCGTCGGAGATAAGGGCGATTTTAGCACCATCCTGGAGTTTTTCGATAACAAAGTCTTCTAGTTTAGCTTCAGTAAATTTGTGATAGCTTTTGAGGGGAGTGTCAATT
>JAJFMB010000258.1 GCA_021772355.1 Chlamydiota bacterium
CGCTCATCGTATGACTACTCCTATCTACGGCAAGAGAATATTGCACTAAATCATTTGTCCCAATAGATAAAAAATCACACTCTTTTGCCAATAAATCGGCAATAATCGCAGCAGATGGCACTTCAATCATGCATCCAATACGAATATTGGGATCATGAGGGATATTTTGTGCCTCTAAATCTTTCTGTACTTCTTTAACTACTTGCTTCGCTTCCAATAGTTCTGTTAACGCCGAAACCATAGGGAACATCAAACTGACCTTACCATAATAACTAGCGCGTAAAATGGCGCGAAGCTGTGACTTGAAAATCTCTGGCTCCTTTAGGAGAAATCGGATTGCTCGACACCCTAAAAAAGGATTCCCTTCAGTCGGTGTTTTTTGATTGGGCAGATATTTATCCCCTCCAATATCAAAACTGCGAATAACGATCGGCAAACCATTCATACTCTCGACAAGAGAGCGATAAATTTCAAACTGCTCCTCTTCATGAGGCAGTTCGGAGTGAGTAAGGAATAAATATTCAGAACGAAATAAGCCCACGCCATGAGACATATGTTGATGCAACGCATCTATCTCATTGATCATCTCAATATTAGCGGAAAGAGTTACCGAATACCCATCATACGTCTCAGCAGGCAGCTGCGCAGTACGGTTCAATTGCGCCAATTGAGAGAGTTGCTGATGATTAAGATTCTTATATTTTAGTAACGTCTCTTCAGTGGGATTGATAATCACTTTTCCTGTACGACCATCAACAATGACCGAGTGGCACTCCACTTTATCCAGCAGCGAAAAATCAATATTTGTCACAAAAGGCATACCTTTAGCCTTAGCAACAATTGCAGCATGAGAGGTCATACCACCTACTTCAGATACAAAGGCATTGATAATTTGACTATTTGCTTCTGCTGCATCAGACGCGATTAGCTCATGCGTAAAAACAATGGAACCCGCCGGGATATCAGAAAGAGAATGACGCGCCGAGGCACATAAGTAGCCCATCACACGTCTGGAAATATCTTGCAGATCCTTGAAGCGCTCCTGAAAATAGGGGTCAGAGAGAGCATTGAACTTTTCTTGAAACTCTTCAATAACTGAAAGGAACACATACTCTGCATTGCGAGATGTTTCTCCAACCTCCCTCTCAACTCGCGCGACTAGCAAAGGGTCATCAATGAGTTGAAGGTGGGCATCTAAAATAGAAACGCCATCAGAAATGTTATCGCGCTTCAATTTTTCCTGCAGTGCTTTAATATCCTCTCTACTTTTTGTTATCGCATCACGAAAACGAACAAGTTCCTGTTCGATGTCCTCAACATTCAACTGCTGTAATGAAATTCCTTCCTCAGGACAAGAATAGAAAAAGGGATTTCCAATAGCAATTCCTTGGCATATCGGCGTTCCCTGTAAATGTGTTTCAGCTGTTTTAATTGACATGTCTACCTGAACTAATCCTGAAATTCATCCTCAAAGGCCTTTACAAGCCGATCCATTGTGTTTTGCGCGTCCTCCCCTTCAACATCAATAACTATTTTTGAGTTCTTATGTGCTGACAACATTAAAATTCCAAGAATACTTTTTGCGTTAATCCTATCTTGCCGATAAGTAAAAAACACGTCGCTGCGGCAGTGCTGTAGCATTTTTACAATCGCTGTTGCAGGACGCGTATGTAATCCAAGAGAATTTTTAACGCGAACTTTGCATGTAAGCTTCATTACGACGTGCCCCCCTTTCCCTTTGTTTTTTTGTAATCATTTCCAGTAACTTACGGTTAAACTCCTTTGCGGAATTATATCCCATACGTCGTAACCGGTGATTCAATGCGATCGTTTCCAAAAGGAGCACGACATCTCTTCCCGGTTTGACAGGCAAAAGATGGTGAGGCACCTTAACGCCAAGTAGGTCACTAAATTTTTCTTCCATTCCGACACGATCATAAAATTTTGCATCATCCCAAACCTCTAACTTCACAACAAGATCAATGCTTTTATGATCACGAACGCAAACAGCACCGTAAAGGTGCGCGACGTTTACAATGCCAATGCCGCGGATTTCCATATGGTGGCGCGTCAATTCCGCACCAAAACCCTCTAGATAACCACCCTCACGCTTTTTAACTTTCACAATATCATCAGAAATTAAGCGGTGCCCTCTTTCGATCAATCCAAGTGCAGCTTCACTTTTCCCTACAGCTGAATCTCCTTGGATAAGAACTCCCACACCAAAAACCTCAACTAGTGTGCCATGACAGCTCATCGTCGGTGAAAATTCTTCGTTTAACAACAAGGTTAAGCGACTGATCAAATTCATCGTCTTGAAGCTCGTTCGAAACACAGGAATAGAGTTTTTCTCGCAAAGCTTGAGTAGTTCTTTAGGAGGGCGCAGTCGTCTTGAAATGATAATGGCAGGCATAGAACTAACTAAAATATTTTTCAGTCGCTCAATGCATACTTCTCTCTCAAGATCGCGCAAAAAATCGATTTCAACTCTTCCAAAAATTAAAAGGCGCTGATTGACGTAATTTTTTAGATATCCCGCCAAACTTAAGCCGGGACGATGAACTTCAGGAACCTTGATTCTTCGCTTGAGACTTACGTTAGCTGTCACAAGTTCTAAATCCAACCGCTCTTTGTGACGGTTGTAGAGGTCTTCCACGAAATATTTTTTTTTACTGACCATCGCTTACGTTTTCATTATCCTATTCCACCGGTTCCATATAAAACATAAGCCAATCGAGGAATGTGGGAAAGGCCATGCGCTCTGAACTCTTATCAGTACCCTTCATATCAGAAACAGCTCCTGACTCAACGGAATAATAGACATTTCCCATTTCTTGTTCTGGATACCACTCGCCATAAAAGCACTGATAGTAAGGCATACCAAACGACTCGTAAAAAGGGATAAGCGCTTTTGGTTCTACCGGTTTACCACTCTGGGTCATTACAGTCTCTTGCAGAGAAAGGCGCTCTTGAAAATTGAGATAAGTTTCCTTTAAAGATTGACAAGGGAGAAGTCCAGTACTATCCGTTGCTTTAGAAAAGCCGTTGTGAATCTGCAAAAACTTGAGATATTCTTGAGGAAATGTGTAATTAGGAAATGCCTGCTGCAACTTTGTGATTTCTTCCTCACTCGCTCCGGACACACCTCGATAAAAGCCGGTTCCACCCAGGCAACTGTACACAAGCTCTGCCGTATAGGGGTCATCAAACTGCTTCTGCACTAAAAAAACACCAATATTATCTAAAGAACCAAAAAACTTTATCAGGAAATCTTTGAAGTCAGGATGATAAGGAAGCTTAGTTAACCAATAGTCACATAAGAACTCCAAACGATCTCTTGGAGATAGCTTTGTCAGCTCATACCATCCCTTGCACATTCTTGGGGCCTTAGCAGCAATTTCTTCCCAAGAAAAATGAGGTTCGTCGTGAAGAGCGATCACGCTGTGAAAATTTCCACTAGGCGTTTCGTCAGAAAAAGGGCTGTAAAATTCTTTAATATGTCGATCCAATCGCAATTCCAAGTTTATCAGCTAATCTTAACTCTTTTACCAGATCTGCGAATTTTCGTATACTCAGAGACCAAAATAAAAAAATCCTGAGAACCACGGCGAATTCTCAGGATCGCAATAAATCATAGAATTACTATTTTTTTTCTTCATAGGCTGGTGGTGTTCCTCGTTCATCAACACCCTTTCCATTTAAGGTTTCTGCTTGACCAGTTTCAGTCTCTTGCGAAGCTTCTACCTCAACTTGAGATGCAGATAAATCTGGATAAAGAGGTTTTTCGGCTTCCCACCGTTTTGAATCCTCTAACTCTTCGGTTGTCGGTGCAGATGGAGCTGGACCCTCATTACTTTCAGTCTGACCATCACCGGTAGATACTTCTTCCGTTTGCACACCTTCTTCTACCTTCTTAGATAAGTCTTCAAAATCTATAGGTCTAATTGTTCCAAGATGCAAGGCATTTGCACCCATGTAAGCTTTGTAATTCAGCAGACTTACCGGTATAGATAACCATGTTAATGTATCAACGACCAATAGGTTGTAAACTCTGCTTTTTAATTCTCGATTAAGGTCCGGTATTAACCCGGCAGTCAAAACACAAAATGCAATCTCTGCAGCAACCCAAGCCGCATCAGCTGCAGTCTGCAATGCCAAACCAATTACCTTTGCTGGAATCAGCAAAACGTGAGCGACTTGCCTGCCAAAAAACATCCTTGTTTTAGCACAATTACTCTCGTCCCATTCCCTTCGTTCTTCATGAGACATGCCATTTACGTAGGGCTCGTGTCTCTGTTCCTTGCATTCCTTATCAAAAGCAGCCTGCTTACCTGCAAGATACTTACTCGTATTTTCTCCCAGCTGCTCTTGAATAACAGACTGAACAAATTGTATATGTGACATAATAACCTCTTTTTATAATTAATCTAATATTAAAAATTGAATATTACATAAATAATTAATTAAAATCAACTATTAATTTAACTTTACAAAATCTTAATAAAAACTATTTTTTTCTTGAATTAAATCAGCATATGCCTTATAATTTTATATGTTAGTAAGTTAAGGATTTTTTTGAACTATGGATATGCAGTTTAGTAAAACTTATGGTGTTGTAGGGAATTTCCACCAAAATCAGGATTCCTCCGGCCAGCACGTGCACACAAAGGTGCTCCTTGTAGATGGATCTCCAGAGGAACGTGGCTCTCAACTGTATATGTTGAGTCCTGAAACGGTAATTGAAGAGAATAACCTACAGGCTTTAAAACACAAATTCATAGCGGGTTTGCATGATGGCACATTCCTCCATGCAGGGGAAATGACATCGCTTAATCGAGATACCAAGACAGCTAAAGTCTCAAACAATAATGTCGTCTCTTACGACCACCTTATAGTGATCACAGGCGCAAAAAACTTCAGAGCCCTCCCTAACGGCGAACAACAGTATTATAACGGTTTAATGACACTTGTGGACGCTCTCCGGATCCACCGACAGCAGCTAGCAATTGGCCTAAGCCTTAAAACTCCTTTCAAAATCCACAACAAACCTCACACATTTCACGCCAAGACGCAACAATGCTCCCTCTCCTACCCAAAATTCACACTTCCGGCCACACAGACACTATCTGATTGGCTCATTGAGTCAGATGTTCGGATTTGTCAAGTCCAGCTGTGAGTCATTTGACCATTTTTGGCGCTGCTGCCCGGCCCTCCTCTATGGCCTTGCCACCGTTTTGGGATTTTCAATCGCCTTCCAACCAAATTACGGTTTAGTTTTTCCGGTTCTTCTCCTATGGCTTCCTCTATTAGTTGCAAATTCAGCTTTAAAAAAACGACTTTTGTTCGGA